>URNJ01000248.1 GCA_900549215.1 uncultured Collinsella sp. | reverse complement strand
CTGTTCGTCCTCGTCCTTTTGCGCATCGGCGATGGCGGAGGCCGCCGCAACGATGCCGCGCTGGGGTGCGACGCCCGTCTGGGTCTGAGCGCCCTCGACAACTTCTGTACCCGCATGCGCGAGCTCGGGCGATTTAAACACTGCGTCCAAGTTGGCGCCACCGCCGGCGTAGCCGAGCGCGGCGAGTGCGATGACGATCACTGCAACGACGGCCACGATCGGCACATAACGATGCCAACCAGCCGGGTTGAGCCCGCTGCGGCGAGCCGCCCCGCGGCTAATATAACCGAGCGTTCCGTCGTGTTTGAGCTTTGAGCCCACCACGCGTTTGCGGCCCCACAGTGAGGACTCTGCCTGCATTGCCAAGCGGGCGCTTGCCGAAGGATAGCCGTATTTAGTGCGCTTGAACGAGCCATCAAACCCCGAGGCGTGTTTGCCCCACGTCACCGATGTTGTGCGTCGGTTGACCGGCGCGGCACTCCGCCTTCTGCGGCTCGGTTTTGAAGTCTCAGCCATATGCCCTCGCACGCCGTAACCAAATCGAAACAATAACGCTTTGGACTGTAGCACACGCGTCGCGCGCGGTCACGGGCGCCTCGCTCAACGGTCATCGTCCTTCAGCAAGCGCCACAGCGTTGTACGGCTTATGCCCAGCACCTCCGCCGCACGGGTTCGGTTGCCGTGGAGATGATCTACAACCAGATGCGCGATATCTCGCTCGGTATCGGCCAGCGGTCGCAGGATATACAGGTCACTTTCGAGCGTCGGGGCGCCAAAGGTTGGTTACGGGGTCTTAATCACGTCCTCTGGGGCGAGTACTCCCTCCGCCACAGCGCGGTCCACCGTGCCCGCCCCCACCAATATATACAGTCGTTCCGAGACCTCGCGGAGCTGCAGATAATTGCGCGGCCAGCGGTAAGCATCGAGCGTCTTCGTCGCCGCGGCAGACAGCGTGGGCGCTGCCGTCCCAAATGCATCAGCGAGATATTCCAAATAGCGCGCAACCTTCGTCGACGCGGCTCCCTGCTCGGCGATTGCCGGCGCCACGCTCACCGCACAGGCGAAACGCTCGGTCACAAAGGCGGCTTGATCACTTTCGCCGCCGCCCGGCATGTCATTCGCCGTCAGCACCACATGACAGCGCGTCGCCAACGCGGTGTCGGTCATCGTGGAGACCAGCTCGCGGAGGCGCTGGGGGACAACCGCGTTCCAGCCCTCAATGCAAAGGGTCAGCCCCGTTTGGAACAACGGCGATTCGGCGCTTTTGAGCACATGGCGCCAACCGCGCTCGGTGAGCTCATCGAGCGCAACGGAAACAAAGGGCTGATCGGCAAAAGGACCGTCCAGATAGAGGCGCTTGGCGATCTCGACCTGACCCGCTCCCAGCTCGCCCTCGAGCATAAGGGGCACACCGCGCGCGTAGCTCTCGGCAACCGGCGCAGCCACCGAGGCCGCCCCCTCAACGATGCCGTACGCGCTCGATTCATAGCGGGCCTCAACTTCGTCGGCGTTGAGCCACTCGATGCCCGCATGCGCCGCGGCACCGCGCACCTCGCGGACCACGACGACCCAAAGCCCCCCGCCCTCTTTGTCGGTGGGGCGAACGGTCAGGCTCAGGCGCGTACCCGCACGCCCCATAACCAGACGCGCGCCGTCTCCTATACGGTCGAGACGCTCAGCGACAAAAGCCGCCACATCCCGCTCAAGCGCCGCGTCATTCATGGTCGAGATCGCGACGTCCCCACGCGCATCGATTGCCAATGCCGAGGCCCCGGCAGCAGCCAGGGCCTCGGTCAAGATGTTCAGCTTGGCATCGCTATCCATGATTTGCCCCTGTCCGCAGCGACGTGCAACCGCCGACGGTCGCACGACCAAGTGTTTCAAAATTGAACGATATTGCTCACCAAACACTATAGGGCAGAAAGCGCCGTCCTGCGAGTATAGGTGTTGCCCCGCATCGCCATCCTGGCGGGGGGGGGCGAACGCTTCGGGGACTTTGCGAAGTTCTT
>URNJ01000247.1 GCA_900549215.1 uncultured Collinsella sp. | reverse complement strand
GGACGCCTTGTCGATAAAATAGCGAAGCATGGCCTCGGTAACGTCGAAGTCGGCGATAACGCCGTCCTTAAGGGGACGCACAGCCACAATGTTACCGGGCGTACGGCCGAGCATGCGCTTTGCCTCGATACCGACCGCCAGGATGCGCTCGTCGTTCTTGTCGATGGCGACGACGGAGGGCTCGCGGATGACGATGCCCTTGCCGCGCACGGAGACAAGCGTATTTGCGGTGCCGAGGTCGATGGCAAGATCGCCCGCATAGCTACCGAAGAACATATCCATCAAAGAAAACAACGCAACTCCTGATGTGTTGGATGATTGCTGGAAAACTACTAGCTCATCATACTAGCGCAAGCCCGGCACCTCACTTGCGGTGAAGCGCCGGGCAAAGCTAAATCCCATAAGGTCACTACTGGTTGTCAGCAGCCGAGAAATCCATATCGAGCGAGGAAACGGCCCAGCCGATATGGTTGTCGGAGCGCACGAATTTGACGGTGTACTCCTGCTCGCCGCCCTTGGACAGCGAAGCCTTAACCTTGGCGGTCGTCTCGGTCATGGACTGATCCATGCCCTCGACGGACACGGTGGCACCCTGCGGAATCGAGGAGATGATCATCGACTTGGCGTCCTCGGACAGGCTCGAGGCCAGGCAAGACTCGGCCTTTGCGGTGTCACCGTCGCCGGCAGCCTGGAACAGATCGGTAACGACAGACTCCTGGGACGGGAAGCCAAAGCCGCGCGTGTAGGCAAAGCCCAGACCGCCCGCGGCGATCAAAATGAGCAGAAGCAGCACGATGAAGACTTTAAGACCCGTGTGGCGATGGCGACGACGGACCTTGGCCTGCTTACGATCCTGACGGTCCTGCTGGACCATCTCGGACTCGGACAGCGTAAAGAAGCCGGTGTCCGAGGGATCGGGCATAAACTGACCGGTCGCGCCCGTAGGATCGAGCGGATCGACGACAGGAGCGTCCATCGCGGGCGCCGGAGCCGTGGCCATAGCCGTCTGGGCAGACAGCGCGGCAAGCGAATCGTGCACGCGGGCAAGCTCATCGGCCTGCTCGGAGGTGAGCTGGTAGATGCCATCGGCAGTAGCGGCGTTAAAGGCGTCGAGTGCGTCGGAGGGACGGCCGGCGGCAGAAAGCGCCTGACCCATGCCAGCGTTGAGCGCGCGCGTGTCGTCGCGGGGACCGGCAAAGTCGATAGCCGTGCGGTAGGTCTCCACGGCATCCGCCGGACGGCCGAGCTTAATGAAGCAACGACCGAGCTCGCCGAGCGCGGCGGCAGGGGCCGGATTGGCGCCGTCGATGGCGGCCTGACGGAAGGCAGTACCCGCGTTGGCATAGTCGCCCGACTGGAACAGCGCGTTACCCAAGCCCAGATAGGCCTTGAACGGCGTGGCATAGGAAGCATCCTGCGTAGCAGCAGAGAACGCCTGAGCGGCCGTTGTGTAGTCGCCCACGGCGGCGAGTGCCTTGCCGCGGTTGGTGAGCAGCGCGCCGCGCTTGCCATAGGTGCCGTCGTTGAGGGCGGCGGCATAGGCCTCGGCGGCCTCGGCATACATGCCCAGGTGCATCAAGGCGTTGCCACGAAGATGATCGGCCTCGCCCATAATCTCATCGGGAGTTTTTGCCGCCCCAAGCATCTGGGCTGCAGCGGAAAAATCACCCGCGCGGTAAGCGGCGCGGCCCTGTTGGATCAGCTGGCTATTCAAGGAAGTCCCCTTTACTCGTGAACGATCTCGACATGGACGATCTCGTCGCCGGCACGCAGCTGCGAAATCACATCGAGACCCTCGACCGTGGTACCAAAGACGGTGTACCCGGAATCGAGGTTATGCTGGGCACCCAAGCAGAAGTAGAACTGCGAACCCGCGGAATCGGGGTCCATGGAGCGTGCCATGGCAAGGGCACCATCGACATGGCTGTTGCGCGGATTGGTGGCAAACTCGCCCTTGATGCAGTAGCCGGGGCCACCGGGACCGGGCATGCCGTCGGGGCCCTCAAAACCACATGT
>URNJ01000246.1 GCA_900549215.1 uncultured Collinsella sp. | reverse complement strand
GCCAGCCGCGAAGAGCTCACCGCCGCCGGCGCCGACCAGATCGCCGAAACCCCGGAGGCATTGGAAACGCTAATTTTGTCAACAAACTGACATTTTGAAAGGAGAAGAGATAGAAATGGAGCATTTGGAACGCAGCATTGCGGAGGGATTGCTCTCCATCCGTGCGGTATTCTTCCGTCCGAATGAGCCCTTCACCTGGGCCAGCGGCATCAAGAGTCCCGTCTACTGCGACAACCGTCTGATCCTGACCGCACCTGAGGTGCGCACGCAGGTGGAAAGTGCGCTGTGCGAGATCATTCGCGCCGACTATCCCGATGTGGAGGTGCTGATGGGCACGAGCACGGCGGGCATTGCCCACGCGGCCATCGTCGGCCACATGATGGGTCTGCCCATGGGCTATGTGCGCTCGTCCGGTAAGGATCACGGCCGCCAGAATCAGATCGAGGGCCGCCTTGAGCCGGGTCAGAAGGTCGTCGTCATTGAAGATCTGATCTCCACCGGCGGCAGCGTTCTGGACGTTGTGAGCGTCCTGCGCGAAGCGGGCGCGGAGGTGCTCGGCGTTGCGAGCATCTTCACCTACGGCATGCAGAAGGGGCTTGACCGCCTTGCCGCCGCGAACGTAAAGAACCACAGCCTGACCAACTTTGACGTCATCGCCGACGTAGCGGCGAAACAAAATTATATCCACCCCAACGATGTTGCGCGTCTCATTCAGTTCCGCAACAACCCGTCGGACGAATCTTGGATCGGAGGAAAGAACTAACATGGAGCATTTGATCGACATTTTACAGCTGAGCACCCAGGAGATCGACGAAATGGTCGCCACGGCCAATGACATCATCGCCAACCCCGAGGCCTACGCACACAAGTGCGACGGCAAGATCCTCGCAACGCTCTTCTTTGAGCCCTCTACCCGCACGCGCCTGAGCTTTGAGTCTGCGATGCTCGGTCTCGGTGGCAAGGTGCTGGGCTTCTCGTCCGCAAGCAGCTCTTCCGCCGCCAAGGGCGAGAGCGTTTCCGACACGGTGCGCACCGTGAGCTGCTATTCCGACATCATTGCCATGCGCCACCCGAAGGAAGGCGCGCCTCTGGTCGCTTCCATGCACTCTGAGGTTCCCGTCATCAACGCGGGCGACGGCGGCCACAACCACCCCACGCAGACGCTGACCGACCTGCTCACCATCAACCGTGAAAAGGGCCGCTTCAACGACCTGACCGTCGGCTTCTGCGGCGACCTCAAGTTCGGCCGTACAGTTCACTCCCTCATCAGCGCCCTGAGCCGCTACACCGGCATCAAGATCGTGCTCATCTCCCCCGAAGAGCTCAAGCTCCCCAGCTACGTGAAGGCCGAGGCGCTCAAGAAGAACAACATCCCCTACGAGCAGACGACCGATCTCGAGTCCGTCATGCCCCAGCTTGACATTCTCTACATGACCCGCGTGCAGCGCGAGCGCTTCTTCAACGAAGAGGATTACCTGCGCCTGAAGGACAGCTACATCCTCACGCCCGAAAAGCTCGTGAATGCAAAGAAGGATCTCTGCATCCTGCACCCGCTGCCGCGCGTAAACGAAATTTCCGTTGCCGTGGACGATGACCCGCGCGCCTGCTACTTCAAGCAGGTCAGAAACGGCCGCTTCATCCGCATGGCACTGATCCTCAAGCTGCTTGGTATCGAATAAGGGAGGGACTTATAAATGATCATCGACGCTATTTCCAACGGTATCGTTATCGACCACATCTCCGCCGGCAAGGCGATGGAGCTCTACAACATCCTCGGTCTTGACAAGCTTGACTGCTCGGTCGCGCTGCTCAAGAACGTTTCGAGCGGCAAGCTCGGCCGCAAGGACATCATCAAGATCGACCGGGTGCTCGACCTTGACTGGGACGTCATCGGCTATGTCGACCCCGGCATCACCGTCAACATCATTAAGGACGGCAAACTCGCCGAAAAGCGCCAGCTCAAGCTGCCCGAGCGCATCACGAACGTCATCCGCTGCAAGAACCCGCGCTGCATCACCTCCATTGAGCAGGAGCTGCCGCA
>URNJ01000245.1 GCA_900549215.1 uncultured Collinsella sp. | reverse complement strand
CAGACGCTCAATCAGTTGCTGACCGAGATGGATGGCTTCGATAACCACAAGGGTATCGTTGTCCTTGCCGCAACCAACCGCCCCGACAGTCTCGATCCCGCTCTACTGCGCCCCGGTCGTTTTGACCGCCGCATCCCCGTCGAGTTGCCCGATCTGACCGGCCGTAAGAACATCCTCGAGCTCCACGCCAAGAGTGTGAAGACCGAGCCGCCGATCGATCTGACCGCGATTGCCCGTGCCACGCCCGGTGCCTCGGGCGCCGACCTGGCCAATATCATCAACGAGGGCGCCCTGCGCGCCGTTCGCGAAGGTCGCAAGCGTGCAACCCAGGACGACTTCGAGGAGTCGGTGGAGGTCGTCATTGCCGGCCAACAGCGTAAGTCCACGGTGCTTTCCGACCACGAGAAGCAGGTCGTTTCCTACCATGAGATCGGCCATGCCATTGTTGCCGCTCGCCAGAAGGGCTCTGCGCCGGTCACGAAGATCACCATCGTGCCACGCACGAGCGGTGCTCTGGGCTACACCATGCAGGTCGAGGAGGATGAGCGCTTCCTGACCACACGCCAGGAGGTCCTGGACAAGCTCGCCGTCTACTGCGGTGGCCGTGCGGCCGAGGAGCTCATCTTTGGTGAGATGACGACTGGCGCCGCCAACGATATCGAGCAGGCCACCAAGCTCGCCCGCAACATGGTGACGCGCTTTGGTATGTCCGACGAGTTTGGCATGATGGCGCTCGGTACCGTCCAGAATGCGTACCTCAACCAGGATACGTCGCTCAC
The DNA here is from genome assembly GCA_900549215.1 of uncultured Collinsella sp. Lineage (GTDB taxonomy): Bacteria > Actinomycetota > Coriobacteriia > Coriobacteriales > Coriobacteriaceae > Collinsella. The sequence continues at coordinate 1,269 of URNJ01000245.1, read as the reverse complement.
CTGCGCCCCCGGTACGGCCGAGCGTGTGGACGCAATTGTCGCCAAGTTGATTGAGGATGCGCACGACCGCGCCCTGCAGATCCTCAAGGAAAACAAGTTCAAGCTCCACGAGCTGGCTCGTTATCTGTACAAGAAGGAGACGATCACGGGCGAGGAGTTCATGAATCTCCTCACGCGCGAGAACCCGCTGATGCCCAAGCAGCAGTAACGCCGCGGCCGAGCCAGTAAACGCCGACGCCCCATTTGAGCAGCTTTCTCAAATGGGGCGTTTTGCTTGAGAGGGATGGAAATGAAGATCGTGGTGAGCGCCTGCTTGATGGGCGAGAGCTGCAAGTATAACGGGCTCGATAACTACCACCGCGCGTTGGCCGAGGCTTGCGAGCGCACGGGGACCGAGGTCCTCCTCGTGTGCCCCGAGGTCTTTGGCGGCCTGCCCACGCCGCGCAAGCCGTCCGAGATTGTGAACGGCGAGGTTCGTACCTGCGAGGGCATCTCGGTTGATCGCGAATTTCGCCTGGGTGCCCAACGTGCGCTCGATATGTGCGAGCAGGCAGGCGGACCGGAAGAGATAGTCGCGTGCATCCTTCAGGACCGCAGCCCCTCGTGCGGTGCGGGTCACATCTACGACGGCACCTTTAGCGGTACGCTCACCGCGGGCAACGGTGTTTTCGTCGACCTGCTCCTGCGCCACGGCTACCGTGTGATCCCGGCAAGCGAGTTCGACCCCAGCATGTTGGAACATTGTCCACGGCACTCGAACCCAACATTTCCTCTCGGGTGACCGTTTTGGCATCATCCGTGAATTTGATATCGAGTACGACCCGGTCATCAAAGACGTAGACCGAGTTGACAGGCGCCGTACCCAGGCAGCCCCTCCCCGCGGCTCTCGCGCAGGAACGCGTACACGGCCCTCCCGTCTCTTGCGCCCCTCCCGGAACTGTCCACATCAGTGTAACCAATCCAGTCCGCCAAGGGCTGCAGCCCGGACAACGCGGCGATGGAGGGCTTCTTCGGCCTGCTCAAGAGGGAGTTCTGGCACGGCAGGGACTGGTCGGGCTGGACCCCCGCCCGCTTCATCGAGGAGCTCGGGGGCTGGATCGGCCGATACAATACGGAGAGGCGCAGCGATGCGCTCGGCGGCCGCACGCCGGCCGAGTTCCGCGCCGCACTGGGAAGGGCCACGTAACGGTCCAAGAAATCGTCCGCAGTCCCCATGGAGTGGGAAGGATAAACTGGACTTTCTTTTAAGGATCCTCAAGCGTATTGCCG
>URNJ01000244.1 GCA_900549215.1 uncultured Collinsella sp. | reverse complement strand
ATGCGCTTACATGCGGGCGAGGACAGCATTGCCGGCCTTTACCATACAGCTGAGCTGATCGGGTGGGGCGAGCTCACCGCTCCCGACGTGGTGTATCTGGACCCCATGTTTCCCGGACGCACCAAGAGCGCGGCGGTTAAAAAGAAATTCCAACTCTTGCACCATCTGGAGCAGCCGTGCGCCGATGAGGAGACGCTGGTTGAGGCTGCGCTTGCGGTGCACCCGCGCAAGGTCGTTATCAAGCGGCCGGTAAAGGGCCCGCTGCTTGCCGGCGTTAAGCCGAGCTATCAACTTGCGGGCAAGGCCGTTCGCTACGATGTTTTGGTGCCGCCGCGCCCGTAGCTTGTGTGCGATGGCTGGCGCTCCGTCAGTGCCGTGCCAATGTGGGGTCTATTTCCAAGGGTGCGACGTCAAATGCCAGCCGCCGCAGTATTCGCATTTGTAGCAGGCCAAGCCACGCCGCCCGCGGTTTTCACATTCGGCCATAACTGCCTCGGCCTCGGCGCGCGTGTCGTAACGGTTTTTGCGCTCGCACGACTTGTAGCGCCAGGCTTCATCGCGCTCGGCGTCCAGGGCGTCGCGGCGCTCGTCCTCGCGTGCAAATAGGTCGCTCATATCGCCGCCGGTGGCAGCGCCCAAAAACTCACTTTTAGCCTTTGACCAGGCGGCTCGCTTTTTGCTTCCCATCTGCATCGCGCCCCTCTCCAAACGTTGGTATCATTGCTCAATCAAAGTGATACCAATAAACGTGAGGTCGCCGCGTGATGATTAGAAAAACCCTCGATACCGACATTCCCGCTGTCATGGCTATCTATGACGCGGCCCGCGCCTTTATGCGCGCGCATGGCAACGCCACGCAGTGGCCCGAGGGCACGCCTTCGGCCGAGCAGCTGGCTGCCGATATCGCCGCCGGTGGCAGCTATGTGTGCGAAGTCGACGGCCGCGTGGTGGCGACGTTCGCCTTTTTGCCGGGGCCGGACAGCTCCTACGATGCGATCGAGGGCGGCCAGTGGCACGGCGACGCCCCGTATGCTGTGCTGCACCGCGTGGCATCCGACGGCACCACGCATGGCGTTGCGGCCGCGATGTTTGCCTTTGCCAAGGAACGTATCGACCATCTGCGTATCGACACGCACCAAGACAACCTGCCTATGCAGGGCGCCATCGCCAAGGCCGGGTTTAAGCGCGCCGGTATCGTATATGTGTCGGACGGTACGCCGCGCGTCGCGTTTGATTGGCTGCGCGAGGCATAAAGGCCGAGTCACATACCAGCGTTTCACCGAAATGAAAATGGCCCCGAGTGGGGCTATTTTTGGTAAAACGCGTTGTTGTGGGGCTCGCGTTGTTATCGCCCCAGATGAGCCCGGGCAGACAAAAAGGGAGGTGCCGGCTTTCGCAAGGCGCGAACCTACGAAAATCGTCGCGCGGCAACGCGGGGCGATGAGCTCGGTCGGGGGATAGGGCCCGCTTCGCCCGCCGGCTCGTAAATTGTATCATCCAGTGTGGAACGAGGATGCCCGTTGCCGCGTACGATGGGCTTGTATATAAGAGGAGAGTCATGTCGAAGCAAGCGGTCGTTGGAATCTTGGCGCATGTCGATGCCGGCAAGACCACGTTGGCCGAGGCCATGCTGTTCAACGCGGGTCGCATTCGCAAGCGCGGCCGCGTGGACGATGGCGATTCGCATCTGGACACTAATGCGATCGAGCGCGAGCGCGGTATTACGATTTTCTCGTCGCAGGCTGTGCTCGACCATGGCGATACCCACGTCATGCTCGTGGATGCGCCGGGGCATGTCGATTTTTCTGCCGAGGCGGAGCGCACGTTGCGCGCGCTCGACTATGCGATTTTGGTCGTGGGCGCCAACGACGGCGTGCAAGGGCACACCGAAACCCTGTGGCGCCTGCTTGCGCGCTATGACATTCCGACGTTCATCTTTATCAACAAGATCGATCTTGAGAACCCTGGTCGCGATGTGCTGCTGGCGCAGCTCGGTCGGCGTCTTTCCGAAGGTTGCCTGGATGCCAACGAACTACTGACGGGCGGCGCCGTTCAGGAGGACGCTGCTGCGTTGG
>URNJ01000243.1 GCA_900549215.1 uncultured Collinsella sp. | reverse complement strand
ACTTCTCGATCAGGTTCAGCTGATAGATGATCTTGGCGATCTGCGCGCGGGTCAGAGAGGCATCGGGCTCGAAGGTGGTAGCGGTCATACCGTCGATGACCTTCGCGTCGACGAGCGCCATCACGTAACCGTCGGCGCAGTCGGTGAACTTGCTCTCGGTCTTGGACTCGGCAAGCTTGTTGAGCTTGGCAGCGACCTGGCAGAACTCGAGACGGGAGATGGCCTTCGCACCGTCGAGATCGGCGGCAACGAGGCCCAGCTCAGCGGCCTTGGCGATGGCGTTCTTGCTCCAGTCGGCGCCGGTGGCGTCCGCAGCCTTGAGATTGCCGTTGCTGACAAGCAGGAGCTTGAGCGCGGCAGCCCAGGTCAGGGTGTCGTTGGGCGCATAGGTGGTGGCAGAGGTGCCGTTGATGATGCCGTCATTGTAGAGGTCGATGACATACTGGCCGAACCAGGAGGAAACCTTGACATCCTTGAACGGGTTCATCAGAATGCGGCCCTGAGGCGCGGCATACTGCTCGCCGATGACGCCCTTGAGCTCCTTGGTGACATACTCCATCACAGCCTCGTCCAGAGGAACGCCGGTGTCGAACTTCGCGGTAGCGGCCTTGAAAGCATAATAGGTATCGCCGCCGGCAGCGCTGAAGTTATTGGTAACGACCGCATAGGTATCACCCAGCTTGAAGTCCTTGCCATTGATGCTGTTGATCGTCACACGGTTGATGCTCTTGGGGCCATAGTAGGTGGAAGCGGGATAGGTCTCGGCATTCGCGTCATAGACAGCGCCGGTGGAAATGGTGTAACTGATGCCGCTGACCTGTGGGAAGCCGCCGATGGACTCAGGCACGCAGAACGTGGAGGCTTCGAGTGCCTCGAGCAGTTCAGTGCCGGTGACATAAATCACTTCGATGGTGTTGCCGAACGGGAGAACAGTCTTGATATCCTTCTTGGTGACATCACCGGCCTTGATGGCCGCGCGGATACCTCCGCCGTTGGTGATGGCGACCACATGGTCTTCATTCACGGTCAGGCCTTCCTTGTTCTGCATGACCTTCCAGAGCATTGCATCGGTGATGAGATCGCCGTTGTTGGTCTCACCGTCGCGGTTGCCGTTGGGGGCCTTCGCGCCATTGAGCTCCACTTTGCTCTTGGCGAAGACCGCGCCGTACTCCTTGTCGATGCGGTCGATGATCTTCTGCGCGGCAGCGGCAACGGCCGCGTCCTTGGCGGTGTCTTCCTTGATCTCGTAGAGGGAGTTGCTCTCGATCTTCTTGCTCGCATCGTCGATGACGATCACGCCGATATTGGCGAACTTCGTACCGGTGGACTGGATGGGCTCGCCGTTCTTGCCCTTAGTCATCACACTGTGGGAGTGACCGTCGATGATGAAGTCGATACCTTTGGCCGCATTGTAGAGGTCATAGGAGGTATAGGGCTTGGAAGAATCATCCACACCGAGGTGGGAAAGCGCGATGACGACATCGTCATCCTTGAGCGCTTCAAGCTGCTTTTCGGCGACTGCCTTGAGGTCGGTGTCGAACTTGAGACCCTTGATGAGCGCGGGGTTGGCCTTGGTCTGCGCTTCGGGCGTCTCCATGCCGAAGAAGCCGATCTTCACGCCGGACTTGGTGGTGTAGGTGTAGTTCGCATCGAAGATGGGGATGCCGTCCTCACCGTAGACATTCGCGCAGAGGATCTTGAAGTCCGCCTTGGTCATGTTCTCCTTGAGCTGTGCGTAACCGTAGTCGAACTCATGATTGCCGAGAGTGACGACGTCGTAGCCCGTGACGTTCATCATTTCGACGGCATCGAGGCCTTTGGTGTCGCTGACATAGACTTCGCCCTGGCTGTAGTCGCCCGCATCAACGAGGATGACCTCGGCGCCCTTGGCCTCGTAGTCGGCCTTGAGCGCGGTGATGTAGGCATAGCCTTCGATCGCGCCGTGCACATCGTTTGTGTGCAGGATCACGGTCTTGCCCGCCATCTCGGCTTTCGCCTCGCTGTCGGTGTCTGCCGCAAAGCTGGTCACGCTCAGTGAGAGGACCATCGCCATTGCGAGCAGGACGGATAGGAACTTGCGCATAGTGTTTTCCTCCT
>URNJ01000242.1 GCA_900549215.1 uncultured Collinsella sp. | reverse complement strand
ATCAAATCCCTGGTATTCACCACAGATATGGCCATCATCCGAAATGTGGATGCCGATGCCGTCTTTGCCGAGGCGCTCCACGACAAGAAGCGCGCGGGCGACACCATCGACCTGGTGATTCCGCACGGCATTGGCCGCTGCAGCATCGACCGCACGCCGCTTTCCACTTTCCACGAACTCATTGCCGAGGGCCTCGGCCAGAAGGGAGACGCATCCGCATGCTAGCCCGCATCACCCCGTCCCCGCTTAAGGGCACCGTTCCCGCCATCGCGTCCAAGTCGATGGCGCACCGTCTCATCATCTGCGCTGCGCTTGCCAACGGCGAGACACACGTCGCCTGTAACACCACCTGCGCCGACATCGAGGCTACGGTGCATTGCCTTACGGCCCTGGGTGCTCGCATCGGGACCGTCGAGGACGGCTTCCAGGTCCACCCCACCATGAAGAGCATTGAATTTGGCCTGCTCAAGGCCCTTGCCGGTGGCACGCTCGACTGCGGCGAGAGCGGCTCCACGCTGCGCTTTATGTTGCCCGTCGCCTGCGCGCTGGGCGCAGAAGCAACTTTTGTGGGTCAGGGACGCTTAGGCGCCCGCCCGCTGTCCCCGCTCTCGGACGAGATCATCGCCGCCGGCTGCGACCTGCAGGGCCTGGGCGGTTTTCCGCTCAAGACGAGCGGACGCATGCGCCCGGGCACTTTCGTGCTGCCGGGCAACGTGAGCTCGCAGTATATCTCCGGCCTGCTGCTGGCAGCCCCGCTGCTGGCCCAGCCCTCCTGCGTGCAGGTGACCGGCCTCATCGAGAGCCGCCCTTACATCAACCTGACAATCCAGGCCATGAAGGCCTTTGGCGTCGAGGTCAACGTCGAGCGCATTCCGGCCAAGGACGGCCAGCCCGAGGTCACGAACTTCCGCGTGAGCAGCGGCTCGTACCGCACGCCCGGCAGCGTAGCCGTCGAGGGCGACTGGTCCAACGCCGCCTTTTGGCTGTGCGCCGGTGCCATCGGCACCGACCCCATCACCGTCGAGGGCGTGTCGCTGAGCTCCGCACAGGGCGACCGCAACGTGCTCGCCGCGCTTTCGCGCTTTGGTGCCCGCATCGTGCGCTCCACCAACGCCGCCACCGTGCAGTCCGACAAGCTCGCCGGCTTTGAGATGAGTGCCCACGACATTCCCGACCTGGTGCCCGTTATCTCGGCCGTGGCCTCGCTGGCACAGGGCCGCACCTTTATCCGCGATTGCGCCCGTCTGCGCATCAAGGAATCCGACCGTCTGGCCACCACCACCCGCGAGCTCACCGCGCTGGGCGCGCAGGTGCGCATTGCCGGTGACGACCTCATCATCAAGGGTGTCGATGCCTTTACCGGCGGCGAGGTCGATTCGCACAACGACCACCGCATCGCCATGATGGCCGCCCTCGCCGCGAGCCGTGCCACCGGCGAGGTCGTGATCCACGGCGCCGAGGCCGTCAACAAGTCCTATCCCGATTTCTTCGACCACTACCGCCTGCTGGGCGGCAAGGTCACACTCGAGGAGGAATAGCATGTCCTCGACCTTTGGCAACGTCTTGCACTTAAGCATCTTCGGCCAATCGCACTCCCCCGCTATCGGCTGCTCGCTCGATGGCATCCCGGCGGGCATCGCCGTGGACCAGGAGGAGCTGCAGGCCTTCCTCGACCGTCGCGCCCCCGGTCGCGACGAGACCGCGACCAAACGCCGCGAAGCCGACGCCGCCCACATCATCGCCGGTGTTGTCGATGGACATACCACCGGCGCGCCCATCGCCGCGATTATCGAGAACACCAACACGCGCTCCAATGATTACTCCGAGCTGCGCCGCAAGCCCCGTCCGGGACATGCCGATTACCCGGCGCGTGTGAAGTATCACAACATGCACGATGTCGCTGGTGGCGGGCATTTCTCCGGCCGCCTAACGGCACCCCTGTGCATCGCCGGCGGCATTGCGCTGCAGGCACTCGAGGCCCGCGGCATTCAGGTCATGGCGCACGTCGCGCAGATCGGCGGCGGTCAGGTTGAACAACCCGGATTCGTTGGACAACACCGGCTTCTGCGCGGCCGGCAATTCCAGCCCTTCCACCGGCTCG
>URNJ01000241.1 GCA_900549215.1 uncultured Collinsella sp. | reverse complement strand
GAAAGCTTAACGGGGGGGGGGGGGGGGGGGGGGGGGGGAGCCTGTGGAGCCGTCAGACCGGCGCATTCTTGGAGGCGTAAGCGTCTCGGACGTGGGACAATTGTGCTCATAAGTTTATTGTGCCGTTGAGCCGAGGAGTCGTTATGCCACGCGAGACCAATGCCGCCAAGCGCGAGCGCGCCATCGAGGTGTGTGAGCGCCTCAACCGTCGCTATGGCCCGGTCGAGTGCTTTTTGGACCACGAGAATCCCTTCCGCCTGCTGATCGCGGTGCTGCTTTCGGCGCAAACGACCGATGCGCAGGTCAACAAGGTGACGCCGCGGCTGTTTGCCCAGTGGCCCACGCCCGAGGCCATGGCCGAGGCGAGCGTGGCTGACGTGGCAGACACTATCAAGTCACTCGGCTTCTACAAGAGCAAAGCCAAGCATGCCGTCGAGGCCGCGCAGATGATCGTCGCCGACTATGGCGGCGAGGTGCCGGCCGACATGAAGGAACTCGTGAAGCTGCCGGGCGTGGGACGCAAGACGGCGAACATCGTGCTCAACGTGGGGTATGGCATCGTGGAGGGCATTGCGGTGGACACGCACGTCAACCGCATTGCGCACCGCCTGATGCTGAGTCCCAAGACGCATGCAAAGGAGCCGCTCAAGACCGAGCAGGATTTGCTCAAGATTTTGCCGCACGAGTATTGGGAGTCGGTCAACCATCAGTGGATCACCTTCGGTCGCGAGATCTGCGACGCCCGCAAACCCAAGTGTGACGAGTGTCCGCTGGCAGATTTGTGCCCCAGCGTGCGCGTAGCGGGGTAGGGCGGAACGCATCTTCGTCTGGCGTTTTTTGCGGGGCTGGGCGTACGCTTGAGCTGGAGTCCTCTTCATGCGCTACCATGACAGGCAACGAATTTGACGAACGACCCGCCGAGCTTGCCTCGGCGGGCTTTTGGCGTTGCAATGCCGGAGGAACAGCATGCTCATTCACCGTATAGCCGCGCAGCTCTACACTGCCGAGGCACTGCAGACCGTCGAGGCCGGGCTCGATTCTGGCGAGGACGTGACGCTGGCCGTGTCTCAGTCGGGTCGAACGCTTATGGCCGCCGCCCAGTTTGCGCGTCGTCCGCGCCCCACGGTCTACATCGTGAGTGGCGAGGATGCGGCCGATCGAGCCGCACGTAGTCTGGCCGCCTATGTGGGCCTGGCGCACGTGTGCCGCTTTCCCGAGCGCAAGGACTACCCTTGGCGCGAGCAGGCGCCCGACGACGCCGTGGTAGCCCAGCGCTGCGAGGCGCTCGGGCGCATCGTGCGCGGCGACAACTGCATCATGGTCGCCTCGGCCCGCGCGCTGCTGCGCTGCGTGCCGCCGGTCGAGAGCCGCTACTGGGAGTCCACTACTTTTGCGGTGGGCGAGGAGATTCCTTTTGACGAGGTGCCGCAGCGCCTGGTGGGCATGGGCTACACCAATGCCGGCGCTGCCGACGCGCCCGGCCTGTTCCGTGTGCACGGCGACACCGTCGAGGTGTTTCCCGCACAGGAAAAGGCGCCCGTGCGCATTGAGTTCTTTGGCGACGAGATCGACCGCATCCGCCGAATGGTGAGTTCAACGGGCCAGACCATCGGCAACGAGGACAGCATCGAGATCTTCCCCTGTCGCGAGCTGGCGCTTACCGATGATGCCGTTCACAACATGCACGTGGCGCTCTACCGCGCAAGCCAGGACGACAGCAAGCTGGCGGCGCTGCTCGAGATGGTGGATGCACGCATCGTCACGCCCGAGCTCGACCGCTTTTTGCCGGTGATGTACGGCCAGACCGTGAGCCCGCTGGCGCATGTGAGCGGCAAGGCGCTCGTGGTTCTGTCCGAGCCGCGCTCGCTGTTCGACGACTGCCTGCGCGCCTACGAGGATATCGAGGCGCGTGCCGGCGAGGCGGGGATTGACCGCTTGGACGGCTTGTACGTGCGCGCCCAACAGCTCGATTTTGGTGCTCAACAGCGCCTGAACTACGTAAGCCTCATCCGTGCCGGCGGTGCGGTGACGGCCGAGCTCAAGATCGAGCAGCCGGCCATCGCAGGCTCGGACAACCGTTTTATGACGCGCATCCAGGAGGTCGTGGGCAAGCGCTATGCCTGTGTGTTTGCCAT
>URNJ01000240.1 GCA_900549215.1 uncultured Collinsella sp. | reverse complement strand
GACGCGCGCGACTTTGACGATGCCATTTCGATGACGTGCCGCTGGCGCCCATCCGTGCCAAGGCCAAGGTCTACATCATCGACCGTGCCGAGCAGCTGCGCGCCAACACCGCCAACGCACTGCTCAAAACACTCGAGGAGCCGCCCGAGGGCGTTATGTTCATCTTGCTGGGAACCTCGGCAGACGTGATGTTGCCCACCATCGTGAGCCGCTGCCAGTGCGTGCCGTTTCGGCTGGTATCGCCTGCCGTCGCCGCGCAGGCCGTGAGCCGCGCCACCGGTCAGGACCCTGCGCGTTGCCGCATGGCCGTCGCCGTAGCGGGAAGCCCCACGCGTGGCATCGAGTTCCTCAAGAGCGCCGAGCGCCAGGACGCCCGCCGTCAGATGGTTCGCGCCATCGATTCGCTTATCGCCGCCGACGAGGCCGACGTGCTCAGCCGCGCCAAGTCACTCATCGTCGCCGTTAAGGCGCCGCTCGCCGAGGTCAAGTCCACGCAGGAAAAGGTGCTCGAGCAAAACGCCGACTACCTGTCGCGTGGAGCATTGAAGCAGCTTGAGGACCGCAACAAGCGCGAACTCAACGCGCGCGAGCGTTCGGGTATCATGGAAGCGCTGGCGAGCGCGCGGACGCTCATGCGCGACGTGCTGCTGACGCTTCAGGACGAGGCGGCCGACGTGGTGAACGAAGACGTGCGCGACACGATCGGTCGGCTTGCCGCCGCGACCAATGTTGCGGGTGCCACGCGGGCGCTCGAGGCAGTTGCGACCGCCGAGCGCAACATCGCCAGAAACGTTACTCCCCAGCTGGCCATCGAGGTCATGCTGTTCGATATCAGGAAGGCACTGAAATGCCGTTAGTCGTACCCGTTAAGTTTACCTACGCCTCGCGCGACCTGTGGTTCGACCCGCAGGATCTGGATATCCTCGAGGCCGATTATGCCATTTGCTCCACCGAGCGCGGAACCGAGATCGGCCTGGTCACGGCCGATCCCTTTGAGGTGCCGCAAGACGAGATCGGTCAGCCGCTTAAGCCCGTGCTGCGCGTGGCGAGCGACATCGACCTGCAGCTTGCCGACGACCTGGCCATCCAGGGCGACGAGGCCATGGTCGACTTCCGCCGTCTGGTCAAGGAGCTCGACCTCGAGATGAAGCCGGTGGGCGTCGAGTACCTGTTTGGCGGCGAGAAGGCCGTGTTCTACTTTGCGGCAGAGGAGCGCGTCGATTTTCGCCAGCTCGTCAAGGATCTGTCCTCGACGCTGCACATTCGCGTCGACATGCGCCAGATCGGCGTGCGCGACGAGACCCGCCTGGTGGGCGGCTATGCCCAGTGCGGCCAGGAGCTCTGTTGCACGCGCTTTGGCGGACAGTTTGAGCCCGTCTCGATCCGCATGGCAAAAGAGCAGGACCTGCCGCTCAATTCCTCCAAGATCAGCGGCGTGTGCGGCCGCCTGATGTGCTGCCTGCGCTACGAGTTCGAGGCCTACAAGGACTTTAAGAGCCGTGCGCCCAAAAAGAAGACGCTCATCGATACGCCGCTCGGCAAGGCGCGTATTCAGGAATATGACACGCCGCGTGAGCAGCTGGTGCTGCGCCTGGAGAACGGCAAGGTTTTTAAGGTCAACCTAGCCGATATGACGTGCTCGGAGGGTTGCAAAAAGAAGGCCGCCGAGCAGGGCTGCAACTGCCGCCCCGACTGCGTGACGCGCGACGTGCTCGAGTGCATCGAGTCGCCCGAGATGCGCCTGGCGCTCATGGAACTCGATCGCGAGTACGGCGTCGACGTGGGCGATGGCCTGTCGAGTGCCGATCGTCTGGCTGGCACATCGATGCCCAAGCGCCGTCGTCGCGATGCTGAATCCGATGCTCGCGCCGGTCAGAGCCAGGGCGAGGGTCGCGGCCGCGGTAAGGGCCGTGGCAAGGCCGGGGCACCCGAGGCCGAGGGGGCGGCCGATGGCCGTCGTCGTCGCAAGCGCGCGGGCTCGGGCGATGCCGGTGAGACCGCTCCCGCAGGCAAGAATTCCCCCCGCGAGCGCGAGGTTCAGCAACCCCAGCAGCAGAATCGCGGCGGTGGCATGAACCCCACACGTCGCCGCCGCCGTCATCTGTCGAGCGAGGAGCGCGAGGACGCCTTCCGCGCC
>URNJ01000239.1 GCA_900549215.1 uncultured Collinsella sp. | reverse complement strand
GTTGTTCTGGCCCAGGCCGTTTTGATAGGCGCGCTCTTCTTCGTACAGGCGGCCGAGCGTGGGGGCATCGACGTTCTCGGCAAAGACCGAGAACTTGCCGGCGCGCAGCTGCGGATCGATCATAAAGCGCACGAGGGGCTCGCCGACAAAGACATAGCGGCGCTTTTCGGCCTGCGCCTTCACAAACTCGCGGACCTCGCGCGAAAGCTCGGGGTAGAACGGGGCGAGCATGGGATCGTCGTCGGCGGCGATAAGGATGGTATAGAGTGCCGGCGCCGTGTTGACGCCGTTGATCACCAGAGTCTGATCCTCCATGTCGCGAGCGGCCTGCTTGGCAAGCTTCTTAAAGGAGAACGGGGCACGGGTGGCACCGAAGATGCCGGCCACGTGGTCCTCGAAGATGTTCAGGAAGTTCACGAAAGATCACTCTCCGTATAGGTTCTTTGGTATCCGAGCAAATATAGGCATATCCCAACGATTATAGAGGATAGGGTTCCCGCAACCGCCGCCTTGGCGACGACCGCGGCTGCAAGGCCGGCAATTTCCATATGGTGTGCAAGACAGGACGCCGCTGCGCAGCCTATGCCGGTGACAGCGATGGCGGCGATTGCGGCAAGGTTTGAGCTCTGATCGGCACGCTTGGCATGGGCATTGAGCAGTGCAGATGACGCTGCGGCAGTTGCCGCGACCAGCACAAAGGCAGCCCAAAGGAGCGGGTCTCCCAGCGCTGCGGCAACGTTACCGAGCCCCAGCACGCCTCCGGCTGAAAGCGCGACCGTGGCCAGACGGGCAAAAAGCGCGCCAATGCCCGTTGCCGCGGCGGCGCTTGCCGGGCCGAGCCAAAATGACGCGACGCCGGCGGCGACCCCAGCTGCCAGGAAGGTATTGCCGGTCAGACAGCCAAGCGCGAGTACACAGGTGAGCGCGGCGCTCGCGGCAGTCTCGGTGCGACCCCAGGCGATCCACCAACCGGACATGGCGGCGGCAAAGATCACCGCGATGGGCAGCATCGACAGGATGCCCTGTGCCTGCATGGTGGCGTTGGCCATGAGCACCAAAAAGCCCACGGCCGAGATGGCCGAGCCAATCTGCGGGGCCAAGCCTGCCGCCGCTCCGATCGCGATGGCCGCAATGACCAGGCCGGGAAGCGCCGCGACCCCGGCCGTTTGCATCAGCAAAAAGCTAAAGGTGCCGCACGTTAGCGCCGAGATAGTGCGCATGGTGTAGTCGCGCGCATGGCTCCAGCGCGTGCCCGCCCAGCCGAGTGCGGGGTCGACCTCGATGGCGTCGTCCTCGTAGTGCGACGGCTCGATATCGTCGAGTTCCTGCTCGTCATCCGAAAGCTCGCCAACCATTTGCTCCAGGCTGCGACGGCCCTCGCGCACGCTGCCCAGACCGGCAAGGAGCTGGTCGCAAAATGCCTCGATGCTGTTGGGGCGGTCCTGCGGCATGGGGGAGAGCGCGCTCATGAGCGCGGCCTCGGCTCCCGGGGGAAAGTGTGGTATCAGCTCGCTGGGATAGGTGGCGCCGCCGATGATGCGGCCGAGCGAGTCGGCGGGCGGGGCCGCCCTAAAGGGAGCGCTGCCGCACAGGCCCTCGTAGATCACACAGGCGAGGGCAAAGACATCGGCGCGCTCGTCGACCGTGCCGGTCTCGATATCGAGCTGCTCGGGCGGCATGTAGCCGATGGTGCCGCCGCGTGAGCCGCCAAAGCCACCGGCGGACGACAGTCGCGCCATGCCAAAGTCGGTGAGCTTTACATTGCCCGAGTGGTCGATGAGCACGTTGGCGGGCTTAATGTCCAGGTGGAGTACGCCATTACTATGGGCGAAGGTGAGCGCCTGGCCCAGGGCATCGGCAATGGCCGCGGCCTCGTCAAAGGTAAGTGAGTGGCCGTCCACGCGGTGCAAAAACTCGGCCAGCGACATGCCATCGACATATTCCATAACCAGGTAGGCATAGGCTGTGTCGTGCGTAAAGTCGATGACCTGCACGATATTGGGATGTTGAAGCATGGCGGCGGTGTGCGCCTCGCGCAGGACATCCATGATGTCGCTGGCGGGCATGCCGGCACCGTTGATAAGGGGGATGCGCTTAATGGCGACGCGGCGGCGCAGGTGCGTGTCGCGGCAGATCTCGATGGAGCCAAAACC
>URNJ01000238.1 GCA_900549215.1 uncultured Collinsella sp. | reverse complement strand
GGGTGATGCAGATGGAACCGCCGCCGATACCGACCTTGATGAAGTCGGCACCGCAGTCTGCCAGGAAGCGGAAGCCCTCGGCGTCGACGACGTTACCGGCGCCGACCTTGACGTCCTCGCCGTAGTTGGCGCGGATCCACTCGATGGTGCGCTTCTGCCACTCGCTGAAGCCCTCGGAGGAATCGATGCACAGGACATCGGCGCCGGCCTCGATGAGCAGCGGCACGCGCTCGGCATAGTCGCGGGTGTTGATACCGGCGCCGACCATGTAGCGCTTGTCGCCATCGAGCAGCTCGTTAGGGTTGGTCTTGTGGCTGTCGTAGTCCTTGCGGAAGACGATGCCCATCAGGTGATCGTTGTCGTCGACGATCGGCAGGGCGTTGAGCTTGTTGTCCCAGATGACGTCGTTGGCAACCTTGAGGCTGATGTTCTTATCGCCCACGATGAGCTGCTCACGCGGGGTCATGAACTCGGAGACCTTCGTCTGGTGGTCATCGCGACTGGGGCGATAGTCACGGCTGGTGACGATGCCCAGGAGCTTACCCTTGGGAGTGCCGTCGTCGGTGACCGGCATGGTGGAGTGACCGGTCTTCTCCTTGAGCTCGATGACCTGCTCCATGGTCATGTCGGGGGTCAGCGTGGAATCGGACTGGACGAAACCGGCCTTGTGATCCTTGACGGCCTTGACCATAGCGGCCTCGGACTCGGCGCTCTGGGAACCGTAAATGAAGGACAGGCCACCCTCGGTAGCGAGCGCGACACCCATATCGACGCCCGAGACGGACTGCATGATGGCGGAAACCATGGGGATGTTCAGGGTGATTGCCGGCTTCTCACCGCGCTTAAAGCGGGTTAGCGGCGTCTTAAGAGAGACGTTGTTGGGGATGCACTGCGAGGACGAGTAACCAGGGACCAGCAGATACTCCGAAAACGTGTGGGACTCACCGGGAAAGAACGTAGCCATGTTTCTCCTTTTTCCATGCGACCGGTCGGCTGCAGGCCTCGTAGGACCCAGCCCAACCTTGGGCGCCCAATACTGGGGAAGTATCTTAACGCACTTTGACTGCTACAATGCATGATTTAAGAAGAGCACACGAGGGTTTGACGCAGGCTTTGCGTTTGCCCAGCAAACACTTTAGCGGAGAGACGTGGAGCGCATGGAGTACAAGACGACGGCAAAACTGGTCATTCAGTCGTGCGACAAAGATCTGCCGGGCGTGTTCGGCCACGGCTGCGTCTTGCTGCTGCAGGGTATCGCCCGCGAGCACTCGCTCAACCGCGCCGCCAAGAGCATGGGAATGGCGTATTCCAAGGCCTGGCGCATTGTGAACGAGGCGGAAGGACAGCTGGGCTGCAAGCTCATCGAGCGCGACGGCGCCCGCGGGTCCACCCTGACCCCCGCCGGCGAGCGAGCCATAGCGGTCTACGAGGAGCTGCAGGCCGACATCAACAACGTCATTGCTACCAAAGCAAACGACCTCATCGCAAGTATTAAAAAGTAGCTAATTTACGAAGGGCGTTGTCTAGGGCGGACGCTACGACCAGGGGGTCGTCGGTGCCGGCGAAGAGGCGGACGGTGCTCCCCTGCTTGCCGCGTGGGGCCGAAAGGCGCGTCGTTGCGCCGCCAGCGGGCGATGTACGAAATTCCCCCGGCAAAGCATCGAACAGCTCGCCCGCGCTACGCTCGATAAGGTCAAATTCAACTGCCGGGCCAAAGCCGTGCTCGAGGATTCCCGTTGCAACCGCATGGTCGGGATGCGAGCTCAGTCCGGGATAGCGCACGTTGCGCACCATCTCGTTGGCGGCCAGATACTCGGCCAGCGCACGGGCGCGGTCGAAGTGTGCCTGCATGCGGGCATCGAGCGAGTCCAGCCCGCGCTTCAGCACACCGGCCTCGTCAGCAGGCATATCAAGCTTGGCCAAGCCACAGCCCTCAAGCAGGGCATGCGCGCACTCGGCCGCGGCATCCAGACGATGGCGCTTGAGCTGCGAGCGCGCCACCGATACGGCAACCAACTTGCGCGGAGCCTCACCGGCGCATACGCGGTCAAGTGCTTCGAACGACAGCGCAGCGCCCAGCCGCAGCGGATCGCAGCCAAAAGCCGACGCCACGGTGTTGTCCACAACCAACAGCGCGCGGGCATCGCGAGCCGCGCGACCCAGGGCACGCAGATCGGGCACACGCAGG
>URNJ01000237.1 GCA_900549215.1 uncultured Collinsella sp. | reverse complement strand
GCCCCGCCCGCAAGGTTGTCACCAAGGGCGAGGGCTCGGCGCTCATGCGCACGCCCGACCTGGCGGAGAAGATCGTCGAGGCCACGGTGGGTGCGGCGCACGTGCCCGTGACCGTAAAGATCCGCAAGGGCTTTTACGCCGAGGACCGTAATGCCGCGACGTTTGCCCAGATGCTCGAAGGTGCCGGTGCCGCCGCGGTGGCGGTGCATGGTCGTTGCGCCACGCAGCTCTACACGGGCCAGGCGGATTGGTCGGTCGTCGATGAGGTCGCAGATGCCGTCGAGATTCCCGTGATCGGTTCGGGCGATGTGTTCTCGGCCGAGGACGCTGCTGAGCATCTGCAAGGCTCGGGTGCCAGCGCGGTGTTTATCGCGCGCGGCATCTACGGCAATCCGTGGGTGTTCGGCGATGCTCGCGCCCTTGCGCTCGATGGCACGCCGGTGCCGGCGCGCAGTTCCGTCGAGCGCCTGGACGCCCTGCGTGAGCACCTAACGCTGACGCATGAGCTCCTGCCGCTCATGTCGCGTGCCCGTACGTACGCAAGCTGGTACTTAAAAGGCATGCCCCATGCCGCCGCTTGGCGTGCCCATGTGGTGCGCTGTTCCACTTACGAGGAGTTTATGGCGCTGGTCGATGAGATCGAGCGCGATGTGGTGGCCTGCGAGGCTGCCCTTGCCGCCGGCGAATCGGTGCCCCCTCATCCGCTGGAGGCTTAAGGGTGGCCGTTACCGCACTGTACGTGCACGTGCCGTTTTGCGCCCAAAAGTGCCGGTACTGCGACTTTGACTCGCGCAGTTTTGCTCCGTGCGACCTGAGCGCTGCGCTCGATGTCTATTTTGAGCAGTTGTACGCGCGCCTCGATGCTTTTGGCAAGGCTGGGGCCCTCGACCAGATCCGCACCGTCTATGTTGGCGGCGGTACGCCGTCGCTGGCGGGGGAGCGCCTGGTGGAGCTGGCGCGGCGTATTCGTGCGTGGTGCGCCCCCGTTGAGTTTACCTGCGAGGCCAATCCCGAGTCGCTGACCGCCGATCTTGCCACTGCACTTGTCAAGGTTGGTGTCACACGCGTCTCTTTGGGCGTGCAAACGCTCGATAATGCCGAACTTACTGCCATCGGCCGTATTCACGATGCCGATCGGGCGCTCGCTGCCATCTCGACGGTCAAGAACGCTGGGCTTGACGTGTCGTGCGACCTTATGTGCGGACTTCCCGGGCAGACCGCAGTGAGTTGGAAGCGCACGCTCGATGGCGTGCTGGCGGCGGCTCCGCATCATGTGTCGGTCTACCCGCTCACGCTTGAGGAGGGGACGCCCCTTTATCGCATGGCGTGCCGCGACGAGTCGCTCGAGCCTGATGAGGATTTTCAGGCCGCATGCATGGACGTGGCACGTGAGCTCCTGGGTGCCGCCGGCTATCACCCGTATGAGGTGGCGAGCTACGCGCTCGACGGCTATGAGTGCGCCCATAACATTGCCTACTGGACCGGACGGGGCTACCTGGGCCTGGGTCGTTCTGCCGCGGGCATGCTCGACGCCGAGGATTTCGACCGTCTTGCGGGTTTGTTCCCCGGCGTGTCTTCTCGAGGCGATGCGTACCGCGTGCGTCTGGTGCAACGTGACGATGACGCGACGGCGTTCGAGGCCGAATATCTCTCGCAGCGCGAGGCCGCGGCCGAAGACCTGATGCTCGCTTGTCGCATGACGCGCGGTGTCGCGTCCGACCTGTTGGTTCGCGCGGTTCGTGTCATCCCAACGGGCGAGCTGGCAGCTGCCTGCGATCGCACGCTCGAATTGGGTCTTGCCACTTGGGTGCCCGAGACGCTCGGGGTCCATGAGGGACCCTTCACTTCGGCAGATGTCGTCGCGGGCCATGTTCGAGCTCGTCTGGCGCCGACACACCTGGGCTGGCTCGATGGAAATGTTCTGTTCGAGCTGTTTTGGGATCTAGCTTAGGCCGCTCGGGTAGAATTACCGGAATATATACGCTGCTGTGAGCAGGAGGTTGCCGCGCATGGCGACGATGAACGAAAAAGATTATTACGAGATTCTGGGCGTCTCCAAGGACGCCACCTCGCGTGATATTCAAAAGGCCTTTCAGCAAAAGGCCCGCAAGCTCCATCCGGACGTCAACAAAGAGCCGGATGCCGAGGAAAAGTTTAAAGAGGTTTCCGAGGCCTACGCCGTGCTTTCGGATGAGCAAAAACGTGCGCGCTACGACGCCATGCGTTCTGGCAATCCCTTTGCCGGTGCTCCTACGGCTTCGCCCTATGGTGGCGGCT
>URNJ01000236.1 GCA_900549215.1 uncultured Collinsella sp. | reverse complement strand
GAAAGGAACTATGACCATGCAGGAAAAAAAGCAGACTGGAGAGCAAAACCAGGTGCTGGCCGGGCGCAACCCGGTGCTGGAGGCCCTGCGCAGCGGCAAAATTTTCGGCGCGGGCCTCGACGTCACCGACCCCGAGCCGCTGCCTGAGACAAGCCCACTGTGGGATGCGCCTAACATGCTCATTACGCCGCATATCTCGGGCTGGTTCCATCTGGCCGCCACGCTCAACAATGTGGTCGACATTGCCGCAGAGAATCTGCGTCACCTGCAAGCCGGCGAGACCCTGCGTTGCTGGATCGAACATTAGGTTGTTCCGGCGTTTTCCAAACGCCGGAACCCCTCGACGCTGCGAGCCCCATGGGTTCCGCCGTTCTAACGAACGGCGGACCGGTCGACGCTGCGCGACGTCCAGAACAACAATTTGTCATTCAAAAGGCGAGGCATGACCAGAAGGTCAATGCCTCGCCCTTTTCATGCCAACTTGTTCGCTCTGGACGTCGCTCGCTGACGTTTGCTCAACCCGCGGTGTCTTAACAGCTCAATCCAGCTGTTTGGTGCAATGGGGTCAGGTTAGTTTGCACTATGACGTTGGTTCTGCCTGCGATACTTTTGTCAAAGTGACATCAGACATTCATCTGGCGTTTTCGACGTTTCGCCTATTAGAGCCAGTCCATCTCCTTACCATAGTGGTCCGAATAGGCGCTACGCTTGAGTTCTTCATCGCTCGCCGGCCACGCGTTGGACACGTCGATTCCCGATTCATGGCAAGCGGCGGCGAACAGCTTCGACCCCTGATCGATTAGTTGAGACCTGCCCTCGGTCTTCTCGCCTTCGGCTCGCATTTAAAGCTCCACGCTTTCGGCGCCGTTGATGGTTAGGTTGCGCTCGTAGAAGGCGGTGAGGGCGCGGATGGCGTACATCACGTCGCGCACGCCGCCGGTCTCGTAGCTCGAGTGCATGGCAAGCTGCGGCAGGCCCACGTCCACGGCATGCATGCTCACCTGCATATTGGACAGGTTACCGAGCGTGGAGCCGCCGGCCATATCGCTCTTGTTGGCGAAGGCCTGCGTGGGCACGTCGGCGTCATCGCAGATGGCCTGGAACACCGCGCGGCTAAAGGCATCGGTGCAGTAGTGCTGGTTGGCGGCTTCCTTGATGACGATGCCGCCGTTAAGCACCACCTGATTGCGAGCATCGCACTTCTCGGCGTGGTTGGGGTGCACGGCATGTGCATTGTCGCAACTTACAAGCATCGATGCGGCAAGTGCACGATGGTACGACTCGTCGTCAAAGCCCAGCGAGCCGTTAATGCGGCGCAGTGCATCGGCCAAGAACGTCGACATGGCGCCCTGCTTGGTCTCGGAGCCAACCTCCTCGTTATCAAAGCAGCAGAAGACCGAGACATCGTGCGCGTTCTCGGAACCCAAAAATGCCTGCAGCGAGGTGTAGGCGCAGGCCAGGTCATCGAGCTTGGGCGTCGAGATAAACTCGTCAGCCCAGCCCCAAATGCGTGCATCCTGACGATTGACCAGGAATAGATCGCGGCCCAGAATTTGCTCGGGCTCAACGTCCAGCTCTTCGGCAATCAGGGCATCAAAGTCGCCCTGCTTAAGCTCGCCAGCGCTGATGAGCGGGCACAGGTCAACGGCTCGGTTGGGCGCAAAGCCCTCGTTAACGCCACGGTTCATATGGATGGCAAGGCTCGGGATAATAGCGACCTCGCGCTCGGTAGCGAGCAGACGGCTCTCAATACGGTCGCCCTCGCGCACCAGCACGCGGCCCGCGAGTGCCAGCGGACGGTCGAACCAGGTGTAGTCGATCATGCCGCCGTAGGCCTCGGTGTTCAGGCGCAACGTCTCACCTGCGCCATCGAGCTCGGGCACAGCCTTGACCTTAAACGTCGGCGAATCGCTGTGCGACGCCGTGAGCTGAAAATGATAGTCGCCGGCAACGCCGTCCTCGCCCCACGTAGCAGCCAGGTCCTCGCCCACCTTAAAGGCAACAACGCTCGAGGTGTTGCGCTGCGTGTAATAACGCCCGCCCGGCTCGATGTCCCACGCCGCATTCTCGGGCAGGTAGGTAAAGCCCGCCTCGTCGAGCTCGGCCATAATGGTCGCCGCCGTATGGAACATGCTGGGGCACGCCTCGATAAAGTCGATAAGGTCGTTGGCGGCCTCGATATCGTCGGCCGTCACGTGCACGCGCTCGGGCGTTTCCTGATCCGTCATGCTCTCCCCTTTCGCTGGGTTGATGGTCCCCTCCAGCATACCCCGCCACGCCAGCGCCGCACTC
>URNJ01000235.1 GCA_900549215.1 uncultured Collinsella sp. | reverse complement strand
GGAAGGCTGCTGGCTCAACCGCTGTGACTTCGTTGACTGCTCGGCGCCGGGACTCAACTTGCTCAGGGCGCGTCTGTCGAGTGTGTCGTTTGCATCGTGCGATTTGAGCTATGCGAACCTTTCGGAGGGGCGTATTGGCCCTATGACAGCACGCGATACGCGTCTGAGCGAGGCCGCGTTTCAGGGTGCTAAGCTGGGTCAGATACGCCTGGATGGCTGTGACCTGACGCGTGTGGATGTGTTTAAGACGTCGCTTTCCGGCGTTGATGTGTCGCGCTGTACATTCGCGGCCCCTGTCGTCTCGGGTGACTACCGTGAGCTGCGTGGCTTGACGGTCAATGCCGAGCAGGCGCTGGCACTCTCGGGTTTGTTGGGAATTCAACTCGCTGACGACTAGGCGCCCCGGTCCTTTGCTCGACCGCTATCTAAAATCAAACCGTCGCAACATCCGATGATTTTTCGCGTTTGCGCGATTTTCATCGAATGTTGCGACGGTTTTTGGTGCAAACTAGCCTGACCCTTTTACACCACCTGTTTGTCTTGATCCGTAACATCTTGAGTCGATTGTGCCGAGTTGTTGTTACAGATCGAGATTTTCGTTTCAGCGGAATTTGAATGTCTCGATCTGTAACATTTGGGCGGCTAAATCGTCTCTATCTGTTACAGATCGAGATATGCGAAAGGACCAGAGTGAAAAATCTCGATCTGTAACAGGTGGACCTAAAAAAGGGCTCTAACTGTTACAGATTGAGATATTTGCAGGAACCGCCACAAAGGTGCCCTTATGGCGGTTTTGACATTTGCCCAGATAAAACCTGCCAAAATAAACCTGTCCCTTTTTGGCAGGTTGCTGGCTATTTAATATTGCCACATGTGGTTGACGGGGCCGGAACCTTTGCCCATGTCAAAGCCGGCGGCGAGAGCGCCGGTTAGGTAGGCCTTGCCAGCGTTGACGGCATCGGCAAGATCCATGCCTTGGGCCAGCGCGCAGGCGATGGCGGACGAAAGCGTGCAGCCGGTGCCATGTGTGTTGTCGGTCTCGATGCGCTTGTGACGGAACCACGTGGTGAGCGGATCGCCCAGGTGGTTACCCTCGTCATCGAGGGGCGCAGGCTCTGCGAGCACATCGTTGGCCTCGTTGACAAAATGCCCGCCTTTAACGAGGGACGCGCAGCCAAAGCGGCGGGTGAGGAGCATGGCAGCGTTTTGCTGCGTGCGCTCGGAATCGACCTCGTAGTCGAGCAGCGCCATGGCCTCGGGAATGTTGGGGGTGATGACGGTCGCCAGCGGGAACAGGCGACGCGTAAGCGCTTCGGCGGCATCCTCGGCAATGAGGCGAGCGCCCGACGTGGCGACCATAACGGGGTCGACGACCACGTTGGTTGCGTTCCATGCGCTCAGGCGATCGGCGATAACTTCGATAATCTCGGTGGACGAAACCATGCCGATTTTGACTGCGTTGGGGCGAATATCGTCAAAGACGGCGTCAATTTGCGCAGCGACGATATCGGGGGAGATATTCTGCACAGCGGTGACACCGAGCGTGTTTTGTGCGGTGATGGCGGTGATGGCCGTCTCGGCATACAGGCGGTGCGCCGTAATGGTCTTGATGTCTGCCTGAATGCCGGCACCACCGCTGGAATCGGATCCTGCGATGGACAGGACGGCAGGTACCTTGCTACGATCCATGTTCGCTCCCTTGTTCGGTTGGATTCAAATGGGTCTTCTACCTGCATTATAAAGTTGCCCGGGCCGGCTGTATGTCGATCCCGGGCTGGTGGTGCAATCTTTACGCAAATGTTAGCAAATGTTCCCACGTCAACAATTGATGGGCCCCGCAGCAGGCTTGCGGGCGATTGCTTCGAAAAAAGCTAATCCTCCATGCCAAGATCGATCGTCGTGCCCTCGAACACCTTGTTGACGGTGCGGACAGCACACATCTTGCCGCACATGGTGCAGGTGCCCTCGGTGGCGGCGGGGGATTCCTCGTAGCGCTTCTTACCAGTGACCGGGTCGAGAGCGCACTTCCACATGGCATCCCAGTCGAGTTTGCGGCGTGCCTGGCCCATCTTATCGTCCATGTCGCGGGCGTGCGGCACCTTCTTGGCGATGTCGGCGGCGTGTGCGGCAATCTTAGTGGCCATGAGGCCGTCGAGCACATCCTGGGCGTTAGGCAGGCATAGGTGCTCGGCCGGTGTCACGTAGCACAGGAAGTCGGCACCGGAGCTGGCGGAGATGGCGCCGCCGATGGCGGCGGGGGTGTGGGCGTAACCCACGCCGATATGACGAGGTGC
>URNJ01000234.1 GCA_900549215.1 uncultured Collinsella sp. | reverse complement strand
CACCGGTATCGTTTATCACAAGCAAATCAAGTCCGCCGCATCGCTCAAACGCTTGACCGGCTACGCGGATGGCTATGACCTGTACGCAATCGACATCGCCTACGACTACGATCTTGATCGCATCATCGCCGCTGGCGTGCGCGACGACCAGGCCTACATCGATGCCGTGGTGGCGCAGGTGCTGCCCGGTGTGCCGGTACATGTCCAGGCGCCCCAGTTTGCCTGCAGCGCTTTTGTCGCCGTAGATGCCGAAGGCCGCGTGCGCACCGGTCGCAATTACGACTTTAAGGACGACACCTCGGCGCTGCTGGTGCGCAATCACCC
This sequence comes from uncultured Collinsella sp., assembly GCA_900549215.1. Lineage (GTDB taxonomy): Bacteria > Actinomycetota > Coriobacteriia > Coriobacteriales > Coriobacteriaceae > Collinsella. The sequence goes on along the minus strand of URNJ01000234.1, from coordinate 1,986 downwards.
ACGCAACGGCTATGCCTCCATCGGGTTTGCTGCCCTTAACAACCTGGGCGATAACACTCCGTTTGACTCCGTCGGCGGACGCGCCGCCGCACTCATGGGCCCGTTTGCCCAGCTCGACGGTGTTAACGAATGCGGCGTGTCCATTGCCGTACTCACTCTGGATTCCAAGCCCTGTGACCAGGACACGCAACGCCCCGTCATCAATACCTCGCTCGCCATCCGTCTGGTGCTCGACCGTGCCGCCACCACGCAAGAAGCTGTCGACCTGCTTTCCGCCTACGACATGCACGCCATGGCAGGACGCGATTACCACTTCTTTATCAACGACGCCGCCGGTGACGCGCGCGTAGTAGAGTGGGATCCGCGCGATCCGAACCGTGCTTTCAAAGCGACTCCTGTACGCCAGGTTACGAACTTCTACGCTTGCTATGGCGACGAAGTGCTGCCCAACCAAAAGAATGACGAGCTGGGCCATGGTAAAGAGCGCGCCGTCGCAATCGCCGATGTCCTTGACGCCCACGCCGGTGCCCAGGACGAGGCAGTCGCTTGGAAGGCCCTTCGCGCCGCAGCCCAAGAGCCCAATCCGGAAGACATCACCAGCAATACGCAATGGTCGGTCATCTTTGACAATACCGAGCCCGCTGCCGCCATCACTCTGCGCCGCCACTGGGGCGACGTCGACGCCTTTGCGCTGTAAGGAGCCAGGCCCGTCGACCTTACGTTCCCTGACGTTGCTTACATTTCCATACGCTTGAGCTAACACGTTTTACCCCCGTATCAACAGTGTGCGGGGGTAAACTTATGCGCATGTTATAACTTGCCCGGAAGGATTCATCATGCTCAGGATCGGTCTTCTTACCAGTGGCGGCGACTGCCAAGCGCTCAACGCCACCATGCGCGGCATCGTCAAAACGCTTATGACCAATAGCGAAGAACCTATCGAGATCTATGGTTTTGAGGACGGCTACCAAGGCCTTATCTACAGCAGGTTCCGCGTCATGACGCCCGCCGATTTTAGCGGTATCCTCACCCGCGGCGGCACTATTCTGGGCACGAGCCGCACGCCGTTCAAGCGCCTGGATACCCCCGAAGCCGATGGTGTCGAGAAGGTGCCGGCGATGGTCCACACCTATCATAAGCTGCAGCTCGACTGCCTGTTTATGCTGGGCGGTAACGGCTCCACCAAGACCGCCAACCGCCTGCGCGAAGAGGGCCTCAACGTTATCGCCCTGCCCAAGACCATCGATAACGACACATGGGGCACCGAGCTGACGTTTGGCTTTACGAGCGCCATCGACGTCGCCACCAAGTGCATCGACGACATCCACACCACCGCTTCGAGCCACGGCCGCGTGTTCGTTATCGAGATCATGGGCCACAAGGTTGGCTGGATCCCGCTGTATGCCGGCGTCGCGGGCGGCGCGGATGTCATCTTGATTCCCGAGATCCCCTACGACATGGATAACGTCATCAAGACCATCGAGCATCGCATGGAAACCGGCAGCCGCTTTACGATTGTAGCCGTCGCCGAGGGCGCTATCTCCAAGGAGGACGCGGCGCTGTCCAAGAAGGAGTACAAGAAAAAGCTCGCCGAGCGCACGAGCCCGTCAATCGTGTACGACATCGCCAAGGAGATTGAGGCCAAGACCGGTCGCGAGACCCGCGTCGCCATCCCCGGCCACACGCAGCGCGGCGGCCAGCCCGATGCCCAGGACCGTATCTTTGCGACCCAGTGTGGCGTCGAGGCGGCACTGGGATGCCTGCGCGGCGAGTTTGGCTACATGATTGCCCTGCGTGACGGCAAGATGTGCCACATGCCGCTCGAGGAGGTCGCCGGCAAGCTCAAGTATGTCGATCCCCAGAGCGATCTGGTACGCGAGGCCAAGGCGCTGGGCATCAGCTTCGGCGACGAATAGCCTCGGCTGGAACCGCCCCCATCGGAGCCCCCAGGGCTTACCTCCCAAATCGCCCTCGGACATGTCAGGA
>URNJ01000233.1 GCA_900549215.1 uncultured Collinsella sp. | reverse complement strand
TGGTATAGCCGGGCGCCCCCGCGGGACCCGAAGCCTCCGTTGCCTCGGTCGGTTTTGTCTAGTTCGTCTACCTCTATGAGGTTGACCGTGGGGACTTCTTGGATGACGAGTTGGGCTATGCGGTCGCCTTTGTTGATTTGGATGTTGTTGGAGGGGTCCAGGTTGATGAGGATAACCTTGAGTTCTCCTCGGTAGTGGGCGTCGATGAGGCCCGGCGTGTTAACTATAGACAGGCCCTGCTTGATGGCCAAGCCGCTGCGGGGCTGGACGAAGCCGGCGTAGCCATCGGGCAAGGCGATGGCCAGCCCAGTAGAGACCAGACGACGTTCGAAGGGCTTCAGGACGCAGTCCTCGTTGGAGCGCAAATCCAAGCCGGCATCGGTGGGATGGGCGTATTTGGGAAGCTCGACGGTGGGGTCGAGACGCTTTATGTTGACGGTAATGTTGGACATGGAATCACCTTAGCTTGTCGAGCTCTTGCAGAAACTCATCGACGTCTTTGAAATCGCGGTAGACCGAGGCAAAGCGGATGTAGGCCACCTTGTCGATCTTGGCCAAGCGCTTGAGCACCATGTCACCCAACTCATGGGACGTGACGGCCGTCAGCGTGCGAGAGCGCAGCTCGACCTCGATGTCGTCGATAATCTCATTGAGCTTCTTAGTATCGATATCACGCTTGATGGTGGCGCGCATCAAGCCGACGAGCAGCTTATTGCGATCGAACCGCTGCTTGGTTCCGTCTGACTTAATGACCTCGATTGGGTCTTCGCATCGCTCAAACGTTGTAAAGCGATAGTTACACGAACAACATTCGCGACGGCGCTTAATGGTGTTATTTGACTCCTGCATACGGGAATCAACGACGCGGGTATGTGCCTTGCCACATTTGGGACAGCGCATGGTACCTCCTCTTAAACGATAACAAGGGTACCATGCGCAGCGCGATAATGATTACGAACGAGCAGGAACCTTAAGATGCGCACCGGCGGCGAGCGAACCATGCTCCAGATGATTGACGTTACGGATCATGTCGGAAGTCTCTTGCGTGGAAAGGCCTTCGATAGGATATTCCTCGGCAAGCGACCAAAGAGAATCACCAGGCTGAACGCGAATAGTCTCGTAGGTAACGTTGGAAACGGACTCGGCATACGCGGCGTGACGAGCGCTAAAGACCGACGTAGCGAGGACAACGAAGAGCGTAAGCGCAACGGCAACGGCGACAATCGTCGGAACCTTCAGGGCAACGCGGGCCGGCGCAACTACAGCCTGCTGATTGCGAGCAGACTTTACGGTCAAAGGCTGAAAGCCGGAGCGGCCACCCTGAACAACCGTAAAAGTGGGTTCTGCAGGCGTCTCGAGTTTAAGGGCAAGGTTTCCCTGGACCATATTCGTTGCGTTCATCATGTTCTCCTCTCGCGTGTTTTGCTGAGAACAGTTTTATCAAGCCGCGCGGACAAAAATGTCTAGCGCGAGAACGAATGTTCGGTTATTATTATCTTCGAACAGTTGTTCCTGTCAAGCAAAATTCGAACATTTGTTTGACATGGGTAGAGAGGATGCCCTGATGGCTCGCAAAATTACCAAGCGTCAGCAGCAAATTTACGACTTCATCAAGGAATATCAGCAGGAGAAGGGTTATCCGCCCAGTGTGCGCGAGATGGCATCTGCCGTGGGCCTTTCCTCCCCCAGCACCGTGCACGCCCACTTATCTGCCTTGGAGGCGCGCGGGCTGCTCAAGCGCGATGCCACCAAACCGCGCGCCCTGGAACTCTTTAACGAGGACGGCTCCTCTGTCTCAATTTCTAAATCTGACGAGCCCACCGCACCTCGCGGAACGGTCTCGCTACCGCTCGTTGGTCGCGTCGCGGCTGGGATTCCCATTCTGGCCGAGCAGAATATCGAAGACACTTTTACTATCCCGACCGAAATCGCCACTGATCAGGGTTCCTTTATCCTTGAGGTGCATGGGAGCTCAATGATCAATGTCGGCATCTTCAATGGCGATTACATCATCGTCCGTGAACAAAAGAGTGCCATGAACGGCGAAATCGTCGTGGCCATGATTGATGGTTCAGCGACCGTCAAGACGTTCTACAAGGAGCAGGGACGCGTACGCCTACAGCCTGAGAATGACACCATGGAGCCTATCTATGCAACAAATCCCGTTATTTTGGGCAAAGTCGTCGGCTTGATGCGCCGGTTCTCGTAATGCAAAAACGCATCACCATCTTTGATACCGTCCGCGGGTTTACGATGATTTCAATGGCAGGTTTTCACGCTTGCTACGATCTCGCCTACCTGTACGGTTGGGATATGCCCTGGTTTACCCAGACTGTCTTTCAAGACGGTCGCGCGCGCAGACGTGGTGTAAGAGTGTCCTGAGGTCCGTCGCTGCA
>URNJ01000232.1 GCA_900549215.1 uncultured Collinsella sp. | reverse complement strand
GCCACGGTCACCGCCACGGCCACCGCGATCGCCAAAGCCGCCGCGACCGCCACGGTCGCCGCCACGGCCACCGCGATCGTCACGGCCGCCGCGAGGACCGCGGTCCTCGTCCAGGCCCATGGCGACGAGCGGAGCGATGACCTTATCGAGAGCGGCCATCAGCTCGGTGGCCTCCTCGTAAGAAAGCTCGGGCAGGAGCTTCTCCTTCTTGTTGGCAAGCTCGACCAGGCCCTCAGCGGCATCCTCGGCAGCGAAGACAACGATCTTGCGCATATCGCCCTCGGCGTCGTCGATGCGGCCGACCAGATCGGCAGCCTCGGCCTCGGCCATCAGACCATCGAGCTCACGAAGGCGCATGCCCAGCAGGTCGGACATTTCCTTCTGCTCCATCTTGGGCTTGAGGTCAAGAAGCTTGATGGCGCGCTCGATGTTCGCCATGCGCTCGGCCTTGGCCTCCTCCTCCTTGGAAATAGCAAAGCGACGGCTACGCAGCAGGCGGGCGGCCTTCTGCATCTTGTCCATCAGCTCTTCGTCATCGTAATCAACGGCGGCCTCGACAACCTCGGCCTCCTCCTCGGCGGAAACCTCGTCAGCAGCCTCAACCTCGGCAGCTTCGGTCTCCACGGTCTCGACTGCCTCAACCTCGGCAGCCACGGTCTCGTTCTCGGTCTCGTTCATGATCTCTTCGTTCTCGGACATGAGACTCCTTCTTGGCCCTCTCGGGCATCATCGCCCCATTCGCGGGGCCCGTCGCGCACTCTTTGCGCTTTAAACATTCATGCCTCTCGGCAAAACGTCCATTAGTTTATGGTGTCGCCATCCAATCTAGCTGCAGAATCTATGTGCACACATTAATGCGACATGTGTGACTCGCGACGAGCGTACACCAGCGACGCCACGAACCCGACCACGGCAATTACAGCCGCCACACGCACGGCAGCTGCAAATCCAATCGCCTGGGCAACGTCCGTCGCAGCGCCAGCGGTGCCGGCGGTCGCCGCAGAACTCGAGAGCAGACCGATAAACAGCGACGGGCCAAACGACGCGGCAATCATATTCCACGTGTTAAGCAATGCCGTTCCGTGAGGATGTTCAGCGGCAGGCAGCGTCTCCAAGCCGGCCGTTTGCGAGGGGCTCAACACCAAACCGACTCCGGCATACACCACAACGGTCAGCGCCACGACGACGCCGATGTTCATGCTTGCCGCCGTCATCGAGATGGCAGTCTGTCCCACGGCAATCAGGGCAAAGCCGACCGGCAGCAGCGGCCATGCGCCACGGGCGTCCATCACGCGTCCGCCCACAATCGAGGTCACGGCGTTGCAGGCAATTGCCGGCAAAATGAGCAGGCCCGCAACAAGCGCGGTCATGCCGTATGCGCCCTCAAAATAGAGCGGCAACAAAACGCTCATCGAGAACGTCGTCATCATCGACACCACCACAAGCAAGCACGCAGGCCAAAAACGAACGCTCGCCATGGGACGCACGTTAAGCACCGGATGCTCGAGCTTGAGCTGGCGGGCCGCAAACAGGCCAAGCAGCACAACGGCAGACACTATGACCCAATCCGAGGGCACTAAAAAGACAGGAGCCCCCGCTCGTGACCGCGGGTCGGGGCTGCGACAATGATGTCGAAGTGCCATAGGCGCAGCCGCGCCGCAACGAGGTTGGGAGGCTCCCATGCCAAAGTATTCTACCGCGTTCGGGATGGACGTCCACCTGAGGTCGACCACCGTCTGCGCCCTCGACGCGGACACCGGCGAGGCCGTGACGAGGAGGTTCCCCGGCAACCCCTGGGGCGAGATCGCCGGGTGGATGGATGGGTTCCCCGGGCCGTCGCTCGCGGCCTACGAGAGCGGCTACCTCGGCTTCGCCCCGCAAAGGGAGCTCGCCGGGCTCGGCGTCGAGTGCGTCGTCGCCGCGGTCTCGAAGATCCCCAGGTCGGCCGCCGACTCGGCCTCCAAGAACGACAGGAACGACGCCGCCAGGATGGCCAAGGCGATACTCGCCCACGACATCTCCCCCGCATGGGTCCCCTCCCCCGAGGTCGAGGGCATCAGGGACCTCGCCGGCGCCTACGACGGGGCGACCGCGCGCCTGGCGACCGCCAAGCAGCGGCTGGTCGCCTTCCTCGCAAGGCGGGGGTTCGTCTACGGCGGCACCACGCCCGCCGGCAACCCGAGGAAGTACTGGACCTACGACTTCCTGAGGTGGCTCGACAAGGTCAGGCCTGAGGACGATGGCGGGGTTCGGGCGCTCGCCGCCCTGAGGAACGAGGTCGAGGCCGCGGCGGAGGCCCGGGCGGACCTGCTCTCCGAGTACAGGGCGGCCGTGGATGCCAGCCCGATCGCCGCGGAGGTGGCCGCCCTCCAGTCGATCAAGGGCTGCGCCTTCGCGCTGGCCGCGGC
>URNJ01000231.1 GCA_900549215.1 uncultured Collinsella sp. | reverse complement strand
CGTGAACTCTTCCGCTGGGCGAGCCATAGACGCCGCGCGCCGATGCGATAAAGCAGTGGCTTGAAATTGGTGCTATATTCAGCATGAGTTGTTTAATGCTAGTACGGGAGGCTGATATGGGGCTGTTCAAGAAGAAAAACCCGCAGGATGCCTTTGATCCCGATGTGTTTACCATCACGGATACGATTTTGGACCCGCCGCGGTTTACATTTTTGCCGGCTATCTACCAGGACGCCACGCGCCGCAAGTGGGCCGTGCATCAGCGCGGTGCGACCCCGAGGATTTTTGACTACGCGGATGTGCTGCAGTGCGAGATTGCCGAGACCGGAAATCCCGAGGATGTGCCGGAGCTCAGCAAACGCGAACTGGCTCAGCAGATTTTGATTAATCCAGCTCAGGCTACCAAAAACAACGCTGCCAAGCGTAATATGTGCCTTGGTATGGGTGTCATCGTTGTCGTGCAAACCGGCAAGGATGAGATTTCGAAGCTTGAGATTCCGGTGACCGCGGGCGAAGTCAAGCGAGACTCCGGCCTATATCGGTCGTATCGGAACGTTGCGGAGCAGATCAAAGAAGCCTTCGACGCCATGAGGCGTCCGGAGCAATGATTCCTGCAGCATCAAGCAGTTGAGGAGTCTTGCCCATGTCGAGTGAACCATATGCGATTCCGCCCAAAGACCGCGCCTTTGAGGGCATTCTTTGGTATATCAAACATTATGACGTGCAGAGTGGCGACCGGCTGCCCGCCGAGCGTGTGCTCTGTGAAGAGCTGGGCGTGTCGCGCACGGCGTTGCGTGCTGCGATCACGCGCCTTATTTCGTGCGGAACTTTGGAAAGCCGCCGCGGTTCGGGCACCTATGTGTGTCCTCCCAAACCGCTGAACATCTTTCAGGAAACATGGAACTATACGCAGGCGGTGGAGAGGGTTGGCTCAAAGTCGACCGCGCGCCTGGTTTGGTCCAAGGTCGTGTATGCCGATATCGATCTTGCCCAAAAAGCCCAGATCGACCTGGGCATGCCGCTCTTCTGCATTCGGCGCGTGCGTGTGGTCAACGGTTCCCCGGCATCGATCGAGACGGCTTACGTCAATCTGTCTTTGTGCCCCTCGCTTCCCGATCACGATTTTGAGCAGGAAAGCCTCTACGACGTTTTGCTCAAGGAGGGGAATGTCCATGTGACGCACGGCAAGGAGCATATTTCCATCAGCCGTCTGAACGCCGACGAGGCCAAGTTGCTGAATGCTCAGGAGGGCACGCCGGTGTTTTACAAGGCTTCGCACGAGCGCGACGAGACCGATGGCTTTGTCGAGTATTGCAAGTCCGTGATTCTGCCGACCAAGTATCGTTTTGCCGATAACGGCGAGGCAGACGGCGTTGCGACGAAGGTGGGTGTCGAATGGCTGATGCAGTAGAAGACTTGCCGGTTTACAAACAAATTCGCCGCTGCATTGCGGAGCGAATCGAGCGCGGCGACTACCCGACGGGCTCGATGATTCCGTCCGAAAACGAGCTGGCCGAGGAGTTTGGCACGACACGCCTGACAATCCGAAGCGCCATGGACGAGCTGGTCAAAAGTGGCCAGATTCGTCGCGTGCAGGGCAAAGGCGCCTTTGTGGGACACAAGTGGTTTGACGAGCACGAACGCAAGGGCGGCTTCCGCCAGTCGGTTTTGGCATCGGGCGCGACGCCGTCGGTGCGCATCCTGGCGCGCTCCAAACGCTACGCCGGCCCGTATTATGCCGACTTGTTTGGCATCGCCGAGGACGATCTGCTTTACTCGGTGCGCCGCCTCAACTGCATCGATGGTGAGCCCGTATCGATCGAGATGACACTGATTCCGTGCCTGCTGTTTCCGGGCATCGAAGACGTGGACATTTCGGTCTTCAGCCTGTTCGAGACCTACGATATGTTGGGACGCAAGCCAGATCAGTCGGTAGAGAAACTCGATATCGAGGCGCTGGGCGCACGCGATGCGAGTTTGCTCAATCTTGAGCCGGGCGATCTGGCGCTCGTGCTGGAAGGCCTGACCTATGACTCGAGTGGGCAGGCAATCGAGCATGCCAAGTCTTTTACCCGCGGCGACGCCGGCGGATATACCTACAACTATTAGCGTCTAGAGCGTCCCTGCGCATGGCGGGGGCGCTCGTTTTTACGGATATATGTCGCTTGACCGATGAGCGGCAAAAACTGACCGTCTACCGAGAGGGGAGGATGAAATCATAAAATCGGTATTAAAAACGGCTAACCTGTAATCGTTCACTGGTATTAAGAACCTTTGAATTGTTGAGCTTGGGGCCAAGATGTCCACAAGGTTAAGCGGTGCGACGGGGCGGCAAGCCCGTTCATTCCGTGCGACAATTCAAACTGCTCGTGAAAGGAGCGGGAATGAAGGAGACCGAGAAGATCGAGA
>URNJ01000230.1 GCA_900549215.1 uncultured Collinsella sp. | reverse complement strand
GGAGACGCTCTGGGGCGCACCCGCCATCGAGCCCGTCGCGCTCGCCCAGATGAGCCAGCGCACCGAGAACAACTACTATGGCAAGCCCTGCGGTCTGATGGACCAGGCCGCTGTGTGCCTGGGCGGCCTTGCCTACATGGACTTTGAGGACCAGGCTCAGCCTAAAACCCAGAAGCTCGAACTCAACTTTGAGGATCACGGCTATGCGCTCGTGCTCGTTAAGGTTGGTGCCGACCACGTGGCCGCCACCGACGATTACGCTGCCGTTCCGCGCGAGATGCAAGACGTCGCCGCCGAGTTTGGCAAGGCGCGCCTATGCGAGGTAAACGTGGCCGACTTTGACGCCAAACTCCCCGAGCTGCGCGCCAAGCTGGGCGACCGTGCCTGCCTGCGCGCCGTTCACTACTGGTACGAGAACGGCTTGGTCGACAAGCGCTGGGCAGCCCTGAACGCCGGCGACATCGACCAGTTCCTGGTCCTGACGCGCGAGTCCGGCGCCAGCTCCGCCATGTACCTGCAGAATGTCGTAGCCAAGCTGGGCCCCGAGCAGCCTTCCATGTATGCCCTGGCGCTGGCCGAGCACGTGCTCGACGGCCGCGGCGCCGTCCGTATCCACGGCGGCGGCTTTGGTGGCACCATCCAGGCCTTCGTGCCGCTCGATCTGGTCGACACCTTCATTGCCAAGATGAACGGCTGGCTGGGCGAGGGTTCTGCCCGCCACTACGCTATCTCTGACAAGGGGGCTTACGCGGCATGGCTGTAATGACTGACGTGCGCAAGGCCGCGCAGAACCTAATTGAGTACGCCATCCACCGATCGATGATCGGCCAGGACGATCGCATCTGGGCATACAACACCATTTTGGAGTGCATCGGCGCCACGGACCCCGCGCTCGACATGACCTGGGCGCTCCAGGTTGAGAAACTCTCGCTCTTGCACCCCGATACCCTACCCAACTTTGACCTTGAAGGCACGCTCGCCGCGCTTGCCGAGGCCGCCGTTGCCAACGGTGCTGCCGAGGAAACGGCGTCGGGCCGCGACCGCATCGCCATGCGCATCATGGGCGCGCTCATGCCGAGGCCTTCGGTTGTAAACGAGGAGTTCAACGGCCGCATGGGCGTCAACGAGCCCCGCGCCGCGACCGATTGGTTCTACGGCCTGTGCTGCGACGCCGGCTACGTGCGCCGTGCCGCCATCGCGCGCAACATCAAATGGAGCACCCCCACCAACTGGGGCGATCTTGAGATCACCATCAACCTGTCCAAGCCCGAGAAGGACCCGCGCGACATTGCCGCGGCAGGTGCAGCCAAGAACACGGGCGAAAAGTATCCCGCCTGTCAGCTGTGCATCGAGAACGAGGGCTACCCTGGACGTTCCGCCGCAGCCGACGGCGGCGCCCACCCCGCCCGCCAGAATCTGCGTGTTATCCCCATTGAGCTCGACGGCGAGCGCTGGGGCTTCCAGTACAGCCCGTACGCGTACTTTAACGAGCACTGCATTGCCATGAGCTCCGAGCATCGTCCGATGCACGTCGACCGCAAGGGCCTGACCTGCCTGCTCGACTTTGTGGACCTGTTCCCGCACTACTTTATTGGCTCCAACGCCGACCTGCCCATCGTGGGCGGCTCAATTCTGTCGCACGACCACTTCCAGGGCGGCGCACACGAGTTCCCCATGATGCATGCCGCCGAGGTCTCGCAGTTTATCGTGCCCGGATTTGACCAGGTCAGCGGCACCGTGCTGCAGTGGCCGCTCTCGGTGCTGCGCCTGCGCTCGCACGACCGCGCCCAGCTGCTCGATGCCGCCGAGAAAATTATCCTGGCATGGCGCGAGTGGACCGATGAGTCTGTGGGCGTCATCGCGCACACGGCCGACGGCGTGGCACACAACACCGTGACGCCCGTCATCCGCCGCGTCGACTCCCGCGGCAATGCCGGCGGCGAAATCTACGAGGCCTACCTGGCGCTTCGCTGCAACATCACGACCGACGAGCATCCGCTGGGCGTGTTTCACCCGCATGCCGAGTATCACCACATTAAGAAGGAGAACATCGGCCTGATCGAGGTTATGGGTCTGGCGATTTTGCCGCCGCGCCTGGTTCCCGAGCTCGGCGCTGTCCGCGAGCACCTGCTGGCGGCCAAGGCCGATGCCAGCTACGACCTTGCCGGCGCACTCGAGGGCGACGATCTTTGCCGCAGCCATGCCGCATGGGCCGAGGATGTCTATGCCCGTCGCGCCGACGAGCTTACGGTGGACAACGCCATCAATATCCTGCACGAGGAGGTCGGCATGGTGTTTGGCCACGTGCTCGACAACGCCGGCGTCTTTAAGTGGGACGAGGCAGGGCGCGCCGCCCAACAGCGCTTTATCGACTCGCTGTAGTACGCGAACTCGAACGCACGCACTTAACAAATAGCGCCTACACGACCACGGCGCCCGCC
>URNJ01000229.1 GCA_900549215.1 uncultured Collinsella sp. | reverse complement strand
CGTCGCGCAGATCGGCGGCATCTCCGACCTGCCGATGGACGATATGGTCTATCGCGAGGCCGACCGCAAGGCGATCCTTACGAACGATCTGCCGTGCATTGACGCCGCCGCAGCCGGCCGCATGCGCGAGGAGATCCTGGCCGCGCGCGACGAACTCGACAGCATCGGCGGCATCGTGGAGTGCGGCATTTACGGGCTTCCCGCGGGCATCGGCGACCCCATGTTCGACGGTATCGAGAACCGCATCGCGCAAATCGCGTTTGGCATTCCCGCCGTAAAGGGCGTGGAGTTTGGCATGGGTTTTGCCGTGGCCGCCATGCGCGGCAGCGAGAACAACGATCCGTATCGCATCGACGCCGAGACCGGAAAGATCGAGGTCGAATCCAACAACGCCGGCGGCATCCTGGGCGGTATTTCGACCGGCGCGCCCGTCATGTGGCGTATGGCCGTAAAGCCGACGCCCTCCATTGGCCGCGAGCAGCAGACCGTGGACATGGACGCCATGGAAAATGTCGAACTCTCGGTGCACGGCCGTCACGATCCCTGCATCGTCCCCCGAGCTGTCCCCGTAGCCGAAGCAGCCGCAGCGCTGGCCATCTGGGACGCCCTCCTCGAGGACGCAGGCCAGCTCTAACCCGACTCACCTGGGTTGCCTGTCAACTCTGCCATTACGTGAAAGGGGCCTCCATGGACCTTGCCGATATTCGCCAGACCATCGATGGCATCGACACCACGCTCCTCAATAGCTTTGTCGAGCGTATGGACATTGCCACCGAGGTCGCCAAATCAAAGATCGAGATGGGCAAGGCCGTCTTTGACCCCGCCCGCGAGCGCTCAAAACTCAACAACCTCGCCAGCCGCGCGCCCGAGCGCTACGAGGCGCAGACCATCACCCTGTTCCGCCTCCTTATGAGCATGAGCAAGGCCGAGCAGCAGCGCTACATCAACGAGCTCAAGGGCATCACCGTCTCGCAAAAGGCCCACGCCACGGCTGCAGCCTTTGACACGCCCTTCCCTCAAACGGCCACAGTTGCCTGCCAGGGCGTGGAAGGTGCCTATAGCCAGATCGCCGCGTGCAAACTCTTCGACGTGCCCGACATCGCGTTTTTCGAGACCTTCGAAGGCGTTATGCGCGCTGTGCGCGACGGCTTCTGCGAGTTTGGCGTGCTGCCCATCGAGAACTCCACCGCCGGCTCGGTCAACGCCGTCTACGACCTGCTCGCCCAGTTCGACTTCCACATCGTGCGCTCGCTTCGCCTCAAGATCGACCACAACATGCTCGTCAAGCCCGGCACCAAGCTCGCCGACGTGCGCGAGGTTTACAGCCACGGCCAAGCCATTGCCCAGTGTGCGGGCTTTATCGAGTCCCACGATCTGCACGCCACCAAGTACCCCAACACCGCCATGTCGGCCGAGATGGTCGCCAGCTCCGAGCGCACCGATATTGCCGCCATCGCATCGCGCAGCTGCGCGGCACTCTATGGCCTGGAGGTGCTGGAGCCCAACATCCAGGACTCGGACAACAACTACACGCGCTTTGTCGTCATCAGCCGTGAGCCGCGCGTCTATCCCGGTGCCAACCGTACCTCGCTCATGATTACCACGGCCAATGAGCCGGGCGCCCTCTACCGCGTGCTCGAGCGCTTCTATGCGCTCAACATCAACCTCATCAAGCTCGAGAGCCGCCCCATCCCCGGCCGCGACTTTGAGTTTATGTTCTACTTTGATCTGGACTGCCCCTTTGGCAGCAAGGCCCTCGACGACCTGCTCGATTCTATCGACGACGTGTGCGAGAGCTTCACCTACTTTGGCAGCTACACGGAGGTGCTCTAGATGACCGATACCGCCGCAACCCGCCCCTACGGAGTGCTGGGCCGCGTGCTGGGCCACAGCTACACCCCAACCATCTACAAGGAGCTCGCTGGGCTCGAGTACGTGCGTTTTGAGCGCGAGCCCGAGGATCTTGAGGCCTTTATGACGGGCGACGAGTGGGAGGGCACCAACGTGACCATCCCCTACAAGCGCGCCGTCATGGAGTATCTGGACGAGCTGAGCCCGCTCGCCGAGCGCATGGGCAACGTCAACACCATCACGCGCCTGCCCGACGGCCGCCTGCGCGGCGATAATACTGACTACTTTGGTTTTCAGTGCCTGGTCGAGGAGCTGGGAGTTGAGGTTACCGGCAAGAAAGTTCTCGTGCTCGGCGCCACCGGTGGCGCCGGCACCACGGCGAGCATGGTGCTGGGAGACCTGGGCGCCATCGTCGTACCCGTGGGTCGCACGAGCGAGGTCAACTACGGCAACATCGCGCAGCAGTCCGACGCCGCCCTGCTCGTCAACTGCACGCCTGCCGGCATGTTCCCCCACTGCCCCGACGCGCCTTGCACGTTCGAAGGGCTCGATGCGCTCGAAGGCGTTATCGACATTGTCTACAACCCCGCCCGCACGGGCCTGATGCTCGAGGCTGA
>URNJ01000228.1 GCA_900549215.1 uncultured Collinsella sp. | reverse complement strand
CACCGCGCCCATGCCCGCCGGCATCGCCGCGACCATATGCGCAGACATGCGAGCCTGAGACGTCTTAACATCCAGGCGGCGCTTGAGCTCAATGCGCTCCCCCACCATGCTCGACGCCTCGGACAGTAAGTCGGCAAGCGGAGCGCCGGTGCGCTGAGACACCTTAAGCGCCAAGGTCACAAGCGAAAGACCGGGGGCGTCGATGCGCACGAGCAAGTCATCGAGCGCGTCGGTCGCCGAGATGCCGCAATCGATCGCCGCCGCCACCCGCAAAAACTCGGTATGCACCGGCTCTTGCGCATGAGCGCCCACAAAGCGCATGCCCTGGGCCAGCGAATGTCCCGAGGCAAGCGACATGGAAAGCGCGGTAAACGCCTCGGGCATGGCCTCTTCTACATCGTGTTGCTCGCGCCGGCTCTCAAAGCCATCCCGAGCGGCGCCAGCGGCAATCGGAGCAACAAGTCCCAAGGCAAACCCGAGGGGCGATAACGACACCATCGTCAGTAAAACGCAGCAGACACCGCTCGATAGCAGTAGAAACGCCAAACGCCCCGAAGCATCTTCGATCACGAGGCCAAGGCGATGCGCCGGAGCCAGCGATGCCCACGAACGGGCGATCTTTTTCAGCAGATCGTTTTCCACCAGCTCACGCGGCAGCCTCTCTGCCACCGTCTCGAGCGCCTGACGCGCCAGCTCCGCCGGCGGCACCTGCGGCACACGAGGTTCCGCCCCGCACGCCGTCGCAACAGAAAACCCTGCCAAACCCCCTACGACGAGGGGCACAGCGACCTCCATTCGTCCACCTCCTCTTGCGTGAGCGTCCCCGACCGCAGGCCTTCTGCGATAAACGGCGGCTCGCGGTCAAGCGTCCAGGCGCGCTTGGCGGCATCGAACGTCACATAGCGCTCGAGCTCTACGCCGCCCGACGCGGCGCGACGCACCCCCGAATACGAGGAGACGAAACGCCTGCCATCGGCGTGGCGCTCGGACATCACGATGCCGTCGAGCGCCATGGCAATCTGCTCCTCGATGAGCTCGCTCGGCAGATCGATGCCATAACGTGCAAGCAACGTCAGACGCACCACGGTCTCCTGTTCTGAACCCGCATGAAGTGTGGTGAGCGACCCGTCGTGGCCCGTGTTCATGGCCTGCAACATGTCGCAGCACTCGGCACCGCGCACCTCGCCCACCACGATGCGGTCGGGGCGCATGCGCAGGGCATTAGTTACTAGGTCGCGGATCGTCACCGCACCCTCACCCTCAATTGAAGCCTCGCGCGCCTCTAGGCGCACCACGTGCGGATGATGCGCAAACTTGAGCTCGGCAGAGTCCTCGATCGTCACGATGCGCTCGCCGGTGGAAATCTCGCATGACAACGCGTTGAGCAGGGTGGTCTTACCAGATCCCGTGCCTCCCGCAACCGCCAGGTCCTGTCGCAGCGACACCGCGCACGACAGCAGCTGCGCATACCAAAGCGGCAGCGACCCCAGCCCCACAAGCTCGTCCAGCGAGCAGATGCGGTCCGAGAACTTTCGGATGGTGAGAATCGGTCCGTCAATCGCCACAGGCGGAATCACCGCGTTGACGCGATAGCCCGTTTTGAGGCGGGCGTTGACGATGGGACTGCGCTCGTCGATACGGCGGCCAAGTGGCGAGATGATGCGGTCGATAAGCACACGGATCTGCTCATCATCCTCAAACGCATGCTCGATGGGGTACAAGACGCCGCCGCGTTCAAAGAAAGCCGAGCGGCAGCCGTTGATCATGATCTCGGTAACGGTGTCATCCTCGATGAGCGGCTGCAACGGTCCCAAGCCCACCACGTCATCCAAAATCTCGTCGATGATGGTCTCGCGCTCGGGCGTCGCCAGGTCGGTCGCTTCCTCCACGTTGAGCGCCGCCTCCACCGCGGGACGCAATTCCGAGCGGGCAAGCGCCGGGTCGATATAGGCGCTGATACGCGCCACTTCGTCGTAACCCATGCGGTCCATCACGGCGCGCTTGGTGCGTCGTTTCACCGCGCGGCGACGCCCCGCATCTACAGGCGCTGTCGCCGCTGCAGCGCCGGCAGCCTTAATCCTTGTTTGCAAACTCATCGCGAATCACCCTCGCGCGACCAGGGAAGGCGGATACGCGGGCGCTCGGTACGCGTTGCACGGTCGGCGACCATATCGCTCCAAGGGCCGACGGCGCACCCCAGTTCCACGAGCATCTCGCGCGTGGCCTCGCGCACGCTGGACGCAAAAGCGCTGGTCTGCCTCACTGCTTCGTCAGCGCGCCCAAACGCCATGAGCGCGGCGAGATCCTGCCCGCCATCGGCGATACGAATCTTGGAGCTCAACGCACAGGCAATCTCAAAGCGCATGGCGACGTCCTCGTCTGCCCCGCGCGCACCGAACCGGTTGAACACGGCGCTCATGCGCGTGCGCGGCACACCTACTCGACTTGCCAGTTCAATGACGCGCGACGCCGAT
>URNJ01000227.1 GCA_900549215.1 uncultured Collinsella sp. | reverse complement strand
TCGCTTGGGAATGCTTGGTGCGGGCGACCGTGGCCTGCTCCTTGCCGCCGCGCTTTTGCTGCTGGCCCTGTTTGCCCTGCTGACTGCGCTGGTTGTTCTGAGCGTGCTGAGGCTTTTTTGCCACGATCCCTCCCGGTGTCTGTATGCTGCACGTAATTGTAACCAGTCTTTTTGGGACGGGGCTAAAAAGACTGGGGGAGTACATGGACTAGTGAGTGGGAGCGTCGCCGCGCCCACCGTTTGTTTCCAGACTGTGTATCCCTGCGTCGAAGGAGCCGTCTCGCGCGCACGCCATGTTGTCAATGGGTTACAGTATGAACGGCGGCTATATTTCCGCCAACGCACGAGAGAGTCGTCAACAAGGAGGATGCACGACGATGCAGCGTGCCAAACAGATATCGGAGTCTATTGAGCTGGGCATCATCTTGGCGCTCGCCGGTGGCTTTATGGACGTGTATTCGTACATTGGGCGCGACCATGTTTTCGCCAACGCGCAGACGGGCAACATCTTGCTGGTGGGCGTGAGCATCTCGGAGGGCAACTGGGCGCTGGCGGGGCGCTATTTCTTCCCCGTGGTGTCGTTTGCCGTGGGCATTATGCTTGCCGACCTGGTGCACGAGCGGTTTGGCAGCGTGATCCACTGGCGTCAGGTGACGGTGTTCTTTGAAGCCGTCATCTTGCTGGGCGTGAGCTTTATCCCCGGTGGCGGTTACAACCTGCTCGCCAACTGCCTTACCTCGTTTGCCTGCGGCATGCAGGTCGAGAGCTTCCGCAAGATCCACGGTCACGGCATCGCTACGACCATGTGCATCGGCAACTTACGCAACGCGCTGCAAAACGTGGACGATTACATCATCACCCACAGGCGCGGCTTTTTGGAAAACGGCCTGCTGTACTTTGGCGTGATCTTTACCTTTGTGTTTGGCGCCGTGTTGGGCAACTGGTGTATTGAGCGCATGGGCCTGCACGCCATCGTCGTGGCGAGCTTGCTGCTGTTTGTCGCGTTTGCCATCATGTTCATCGACCGCGAGCGCGACTTGCGCTTACGCTGGAAGGTTGCGGCCGAGGCTTGGAAAGAGGGCTGTCGAAAGTAACCGAATGCGGCAAAGGGGCTGTCCCTTTGCCGCAATATTTTTCATCATCTGTTGAAACGCTTTAACAAATTTGACGTTCTCACGTGTTTTTAGTTTCAAAAGCGTTAGGATGGGACTCATAGCGTGGGGCGTAATGGGTGCCCCGCACACGATGGGAGGCTATCAATGGCTAATCGTTTCGTTCTCAATACCATCTCTTATCATGGTTCCGGCGCCATCAAGGAGATCCCCGGCGAGCTCCAGCGTCGCGGCTACAAGAAGATTTTCGTCTGCTCCGATCCCGATCTGGTCAAGTTTGGCGTTACCGCTAAGGTGACCGACGAGCTCGACGCTGCCGGCATCGCTTGGAGCCTCTACTCCGAGATTAAGCCCAACCCCACTATCCAGAACGTCAAGGACGGCGTCGAGGCCTTCAAGGCCGCCGAGGCTGACGCTATCGTGACCATCGGTGGCGGCTCCTCCATGGACACTGCCAAGGCCATCGGCATCATCATCAACAACCCCGAGTTCGCTGATGTCCGCAGCCTCGAGGGCGTTGCTCCCACTAAGAACCACGCCGTGTTCACCATCGCCGTGCCGACGACCGCCGGTACCGCCGCCGAGGTGACCATCAACTACGTCATCACCGACCCCGAGAAGGTCCGCAAGTTCGTGTGCGTCGACACCAACGACGCCCCCGAGGTCGCCGTCGTCGACCCCGACATGATGGCTTCCATGCCCGCCGGCCTGACCGCCTCCACCGGCATGGACGCTCTGACCCACGCCATCGAGGGCTATACCACCAAGGGCGCTTGGGAGCTCTCCGACATGTTCCACTTTGAGGCTATTAAGCTGATCAGCGAGAATCTGCGTGACTCCGTCGCCGAGGCCAAGTCCGGCCAGCCCGGCTCCGGCCGCGAGGGCATGGCCCTTGGCCAGTATGTCGCCGGCATGGGCTTCTCCAATGTCGGCCTTGGCATCGACCACGCCATGGCTCACACCCTGTCCGCTCACTACGATACCCCGCACGGCGTCGCTTGCGCCATGCTGCTGCCGATCGCCATGGAGTTCAACAAGCCGGTTTGCGCCGAGCGTCTGGCCAAGGTTGCCGTCGCCATGGGTGTTGACACTACGGGCATGAGCACCGACGAGGCCGCCGACGCCGCCATCGCCGCCGTCAAGCAGCTTTCCGCCGACGTGAACATCCCGCACGTCTGCGAGGCCATGAAGGCCGACGAGATCGAGGTCCTGGCCAAGGACGCCATGGCCGACGCCTGCTTCCCGGGTAACCCGCGCGAGGCGACGCTCGACGACGTCATCGAGCTCTTCAAGAAGATTTGCCCGGCTGCCTAACCCAGTTTGGTGGTCCTTCGCCCGTAGGCGTATGGTCTTTTGACTTGCCGCTGG
>URNJ01000226.1 GCA_900549215.1 uncultured Collinsella sp. | reverse complement strand
TGCGGCTGTGGCAGCTGTGGACAGACGGCCGAGGAAGAGGCAGCGGCGGCTGCGTATCGCGAGTCGCACCGCGAGGCCTCGTTCGGCGATGCCTCTGATCACGAACGCAAGATCATCGTTTCGTTCGATAGCACCTTCGATGTGATGGAATGCGAACAGCTGTGTCTTGCCGCCGGTGTGCCCGGGCGCATCATGCCGCTGCCCGGCTCCATTACCGCCGGCTGCGGGCTGTGCTGGGCCATGCCGTTCTCGGGCGATGCGCTCGCGGCCTTCCGCGCTGCCACCGAAGGCCGCGTAACCCCCGCCGACTATCATCAGCTCGTCCTCTAACCACCAACATCACCACAAAGGTGCCTGTCCCCAATGTGGTGGTTTGGAACATGTGGACGAAACAGGTTTGAAACACGGGTTTTGCATGTCAGGCACTCAAAAACGCTTCTACCTGCATCGTAATCAAAACGAAACATCTGCCCGTCTGCTTATGCGAAACTTTCCCGCAACAGTGCGATATTATCCATACTCGATAAAGTTCGCGGCGCATAGGGTGCCGCGATCAACATTTTTCGTTTCCCATCATTGGAGGAAGCATGAGCTACACGCAGAAAGTTCTCGAAGAGCTCAAGGCCCGCTATCCCGAGCAGCCTGAGTTCATCCAGGCCGCGACCGAGATCCTCGGCACCATCCAGCCGGCGCTCGACGCCCACCCCGAGTACGAGGAGGCCGCCCTGCTGGAGCGCCTCGTCGAGCCCGAGCGCATCGTCATGTTCCGTGTTCCCTGGGTCGACGACCAGGGCAAGGTTCAGGTCAACCGCGGCTATCGCGTCGAGTTCAACTCTGCCATTGGACCCTACAAGGGCGGCCTGCGCTTTAACCCGACGGTCACCCTGGGTATGCTCAAGTTCCTGGGCCTGGAGCAGATCCTCAAGAACAGCCTGACCACCCTTCCCATGGGCGGCGGCAAGGGCGGCTCCGACTTTGACCCCAAGGGCAAGTCCAACAACGAGATCATGCACTTCTGCCAGTCCTTCATGACCGAGCTCTATCGCCACATCGGCCCCAACACCGACGTTCCTGCCGGCGACCTGGGCGTTGGCGGCCGCGAGGTTGCCTACCTGTTCGGTCAGTACAAGCGCCTGACCAACGAGTGGACCGGCGTCCTCACCGGCAAGGGCCTCTCCTTTGGCGGCTCGCTCGCCCGTACCGAGGCCACCGGCTACGGTCTGGCCTACTTTGTGGACGAGTACCTCAAGAGCCGCGGCGACTCCTTCGTGGGCAAGAACGTCGTCGTGCACGGCTCCGGCAACGTCGCTATCTACGCCGTTCAGAAGGTCTCCCAGCTCGGCGGCAAGGTGCTGGCCTGCTCCGATACTCACGGCTGGGTCGAGGATCCCGACGGCATCGACTACACTGTGCTCGAGCACGTCTACAACAAGAAGCGCTCTGGCCACGACAAGGGCGTTACGCTCGCTATGTACGTTGACGAGAAGCCCAACGCCGTGTGGCACGAGGGCGACGGCCGTGGCGTTTGGCAGCTGCCCTGCGACATCGCGCTGCCCTGCGCTCGCGAGAACACGCTGCTGCTCGAGGACGCCCAGGCGCTCGTCGCCAACGGCTGCAAGGTGGTCGGCGAGGGCGCGAACATGCCCACGACCATCGAGGCCACGACCTACTTCCAGGAGAACGGCGTTGCCTTTATGCCCGGTAAGGCTGCCAACGCCGGCGGCGTGCTCGTGTCCGGCCTGGAGATGAGCCAGAACGCCGAGCACCTGTCCTGGACCTTCGAGGAGGTCGACGGCAAGCTCGAGCAGCTCATGCGCGGCATGTTCCACAACGTGGACGACACCGCCAAGGAGTACGGCCAGGAGGGCAACTTCGTCATGGGCGCCAACATCGCCGGCTTCCTGAAGGTCGCTGACGCCATGCTCGCCCAGGGCGTCTGCTAAATCTTCGCTCGAAATAGCATGTGATGAGGCTCCCAGCTATCCGGCTGGGAGCCTTTTCTATCCCGGAGGACTCCTCATAACTTGCGGTGAAATACGGACTGTTTAGCGTCCCAGAACGGCTAATCAGTCCGTATATCACCGCAAGTTATGGATGGGTGGGTGGATTTTGTCCTAAAACGGTGTGCGGCCCCTCGTTTGGTACACTTAAAAGTACTGGACAAGTGAAGAGATGGGGGAGAACGTGCTCAAGTTCGGTACCTACGTCCGTGTTGGAAACGCGGCCGAAGCCTATGAGCTCTTACAGAAGAACCGCAACAACAAGATTGTGGGCGGCGGCATCTGGATGCGCCTGGGTTCGCGTCGCGTGGCGACGGCGATTGACCTTTCGGCCTGCGGACTCGATCAGATCGAGGAGACCGAGACCGAGTTTCGCATCGGTGCCATGTGCACCCTGCGCCAGCTCGAGCGTCATGCCGGGCTCAACGCGCTTGTCAACAATGTCTTTGAGTTCGCCGTCCACGACATCGTGGGCGTGCAGCTGCGCAATAC
>URNJ01000225.1 GCA_900549215.1 uncultured Collinsella sp. | reverse complement strand
TGGCCGCTCGCGGCCTCGGCGGAAAGACGCTCGGCAATCGTATCGAGCGTAGGAAGTCCCTCGAATACGCGACCATGGCCATGCGAGGTCAGCAGCTCGTGCTCGCGGGCGAGCAGGCTCGCCAAATCGTGATGGGCGCGCAGGATGTCGAGCGCATCGGATGGATGCTCGGCAACTTCTGCCACGGCGGCAACCGGCGCGGCATCGACCACGCGGTAGAAGAGCTGCGCGAGCAGCGGCATCAAGAACACCGTGATGGCGCCGGCGGCAACCATAACCGACGCGATGTCTTGCGACAACGCACCGGCGTTGACGGCCACGCTCGTCACGGCAACGATGATCGGCAGTGCCGTGGTGCAGTACAGGGCCACGGTAATGCGGCCATACGCCGAGACATCACGCGTCTCGGGGCAGACACTCATAGAGACAAGAATGGGCACGGCGCGGATGATGAGCAGGGCAACGATGAAGCCCACGAGCAGCCCAGGGCGCGACGCCACAGCGGTCAGGTCGATCTTTGCACCTGATACGGTAAAGAACACCGGAATCAAAAAGCCGTAGGCCAGGCCATCGAGCTTGGTCTCGAGCGTGTGGTTGCCCTCGGGGATGATATAGCGCAGGACAAAGCCAGCGGCAAAGGAGCCCAACACGATGTCAAGATCGAAGATGGCCGAGAACGCCACGAGCGTGACCAAGATGAGCACCGTCAGGCGAACGAAGGTCTGTGACGTGGTGTCGGCGCGCTCCTCGACAAATGCAAAGAAGCGGCTGCCGACGCGCTTGGAGCGGCTCGGGACCACGGCCAGCAACACGCAAACCACCGCAAACAAGCCAAGGATTACAAGCGTCTGGATGCCGGTGCGGGCAGACAGCAGCACCGACATGGCGAGCACAGGGCCGAGCTCACCCCAGGTGCCATACGCAAGAATCGAGTCGCCCACGCGCGTGCCGGTGAGCGAGCGCTCACGCATGATGGGCACGAGCGTGCCGAGAGCCGTCGAAGTGAGGGCAAGCGTCACGGCGATACCGTCGAAATGACTGACCGAGAACCACGGAGTAAAGCGCACGGCAAGCCAGGCGATACCAAACGTGACGACCCACGTCGCCAAGCCGTAGCGCCCCTCGACGCCCGTGATGCTCTTGGGGTCGATCTCAAAGCCGGCAAGCAGGAACAAGAAGGCCAGACCGAGCTCGGACACAAGCGAGACCTCGGCATCTACATGGATGACGCCGAGCATATGGGGTCCCAGCACCGCGCCGAGCACGAGCAAAAAGACTGTCTCGGGAACGGGTTTTCCGGGGATCACCGAAGCGATGAAGGGGCTTGCAAAGGCCACGAGCGCGATGATGGCGAGCGAAACAAATGCCATGTGATGCCTTTCTCTTGTTTGCGCTTCACTGTAGCACCCTCGCCGTCCTCAACGCGCCGCGAGCTGTCGTATCATAGTGAGGTTTACAAACATGTGGCTCAAGGCGACCGCAGGGCAGACCCCGCAAACCGACCGCTGCCGCATACCGTACCGTACGCCCAACCGATCAGGAAGGCAGGAACCAATGGTCTCTCGTATCTACGTGGAGAAGAAACCCGGGTTCGACGTCGAGGCTCAGCAGCTCAAGGGCGAGCTGACCGAAATTCTCGGCATCAAGGGCATCGAGGCCCTGAGGATCATCAACCGCTACGACGTCGAGGGCATCGACGAGGAGCTTTTCCGCTCCTGCGTGCCGACCGTCTTTAGCGAGCCCCAGGTCGATGTGACCTACGACGAGCTCCCCGCAAGCGATGGCGCCGTCTTTGCCGTCGAATTCCTGCCTGGCCAGTTTGACCAGCGCGCCGACTCCGCCAGCGAGTGCGTGCAGCTCATCAGCCAGGGCGAGCGCCCCGCCGTGCGCTCCGCCAAGGTCTATATGATCTCGGGCGCTCTGGACGAGGCCGCCATCGAGGCCATCAAGCACTACGTGGTGAACCCCGTCGAGGCCCGCATCGCCTCGCTCGACTTGCCCGAGACGCTGCATGTGGAGACCCCCGAGCCTGCGCCCGTCGAGGTGCTCGACGGCTTCCGCGAGCTCGACGAGGCCGGCCTTGCCGCCTTTATTTCCGAGCGCGGCCTTGCCATGGACGAGGCAGACATCGCCTTCTGCCAGCAGTACTTCCGCGATGAGGATCGCGACCCCACCATCACCGAGATCCGCGTGATCGACACCTATTGGTCCGACCACTGCCGCCACACCACCTTCGGCACCATCCTGGACGACGTGACGATCGACGACGCCGTGGTGCAGCAGGCCTTCGACCGCTACATGGAGATGCGCCACGAACTCGGTCGCGACGCCAAGCCCGTCTGCCTCATGGACATGGGCACCATCGGCGCCAAGTACCTCAAGAAGACCGGCGTCATGACCGATGTCGATGAGTCCGAGGAGATCAACGCCTGCACCGTCAAGGTGAAGGTCGATGTCGACGGCGAGGAGCAGGACTGGCTGCTGATGTTCAAAAACGAGAACCCAAACCCAGTGATAGAGC
>URNJ01000224.1 GCA_900549215.1 uncultured Collinsella sp. | reverse complement strand
ACTGGGACGGCTGGGTCGAGCTTACCCGTCGCATTGGCAACAAGGTGCAGCTGGTGGGCGACGACCTGTTCGTCACCAACACCGAGCGCCTCAAGAAGGGCATCGAGCTGGGTGCCGCCAACGCGATCCTGGTCAAGGTCAACCAGATCGGCACACTCACCGAGTCGCTCGAGGCCATCGAGACTGCCAAGGAGGCCGGTTATGCTTGTATCGTGAGCCACCGCTCCGGCGAGACCGAGGACTCCACGATCGCCGACCTGGTCGTGGGCGTCAACGCCGGCCAGATCAAGTCGGGCGCCCCGTGCCGCAGCGACCGTATCGCCAAGTACAACCAGCTCATCCGTATCGAGGACGAGCTTGAGGGCAGCGCGCGCTACGCCGGCAAAGCAGCGTTCTACAACATTCGCTAAACAAGTGGTGCGCGCGGGGGGCGGGGTTGACTCGGCTCCGTTCCACTTCTGATGGCCGTCATTGGGCGCTGGGCCATATGGCTCAGCGCCTTTTTTATGTCGAGCAAAGGCTGTCGAAGGTGGTGCGCGCGCTCGTGCTATAACTAGAATACTTAGCGCAAACAAACCTCAACCGCACAAGGCGCACATGGATCAGATTTACGACAACAGGTACTATTCCGCCGGTTCGCGTGAGCCGTCGCCTCGCCGTGCGCGCACGGTGCAGCTCGGTGGGTCCGCCTACGCCGGCGCCGACCGCTCCATGCAGCGCCCGACAAGTACCTCGCGCCCCAATGCTCAAGTGAATACTTCGGCAGATGGACCGGTGCGCCCGGCGCGTTCGACACATGCATCGTGTCCCTCGGCCCAGACGCACGACAGGTCGAGCAGGCCTTCGAGCCGTTTTTCGGGTTCGGACTTTATGCGCTACGCCAACGACAATGCGGTGGTCAAGGCGATCTATGACTTTACGCATGGCTCTCTGCGTCCTCTGTTTATCGGTATCGTGGTGGCGCTGGCGCTCGTGAGCCTGTATTTTCCCGTACGCGACCTGTACGTGGCAAAACGCTCGAGCGACATCTTGGCCAAGCAGGTTGAGATTCGCGAGCAATATAACGACGAGCTGCAAAAAAGCGTCGACAAGCTGCTCTCGGAGGAGGGCATCAAGGATGCGGCGTCCGAGGACCTGGGCCTGGTGATGCCTGGCGAGACTAGGATTGATGTCTTGGGCCTGGACGACGATTCGGACTCGTCGTCGGCTGAAAAGAAGTCGTCGAACGCCAAGAAGGCCAGCGAGGTGGCCAAGGAGATCGAAGAGGTCGGCAAGGACGCGCCGTGGTACATTCAGACGCTCGACATGCTGTTTGGATTTAACGGCGTCGAGGGCCAGACGGTCGTGTCCAACGGCGAATAGCGCCCGGAGGGGAGCCCGCAATGACAAATTGCAAACGATATAAGGTGGCCGCGATCGACCTGGGAACGGTGTCGTCGCGACTAGTGCTAGCGCAGGTCGGGGGCGGGGCGATCGTGGAATCGTCCAAGCATACCGAGATTACCGATCTGGGCGAGGGCGTCGACGCGACGGGCCGCTTTTGCGAGGCGGCGGTCGAGCGCGTGCTCGCCGCATGCCGCATGTTTGTGGATGAGGCGCGTGCCTTTGGGGCCGCGTGCGTCTGCACCACCTGCACGAGTGCCGCGCGCGATGCGTCCAACGCCGCACTGCTGCTGGACGGCCTGCGCGGGCTGGGGCTCGAACCGCAGGTGATTCCGGGCGAGGTTGAGGCGCGCCTGACGTTTTTTGGCGTGGCGCACGACTTTGCAGGCGAGCGCATCATCGTCGCCGATTCGGGTGGCGGATCCACGGAGCTCGCGACGGGCGTCTATGCGCCTGAGCGCGGGGTCTTTGCGCTGGAGGGAACGCGCTCACTGGACATCGGTTGCCGCCGCGTGACGGAGCGGTTTTTCTCTGCACTGCCGCCGTCGGCGAACGAGCTTGCGGCTGCCGCCGCGTGGGCAGGCGAGCAGTTCTCCGCCTATTTTGAGGGCCTGCCCAGCGACTTTGAGCGCGCCGAGCGCCTCGTTGCGGTGGGCGGTACCGTCACCACGCTCGTGGCGCTGGTCCACGAACTGGAGCCGTACGACTCGAACTTTGTGCACCTGCGCGAGCTTACGATGGAGCAGATCTCGGCCGCCATCGATCGTATGTCTACGCTGGATGTGGAGGGTATCGCCGCGCTACCGGGCGTGCAGTCCAAGCGTGCAGGCGTGATTCTCGCTGGCGCCGTGGTGATTCGCGAGCTCATGCGAGCCGGCGGCTACGACACGCTCACCGTAAGTGAGAACAGCCTCCTCGCCGGTATGGCCGCCACCATCAACGAGACCCTCGACGGCGCGACCCCCACCATCGCCTGGACCCCCAGCCTCAGCACCCTCCAATAAGTTGCGGTGAAATACGGACTAAAATCGCCCTTTCGGGCACCAAACAGTCCCTATTCCACCGCAACTCAACAGCCGGCACCTGGGGACGTTCCTTTTAATATGAGCAGGACATTGTCAAGAGGCAAAATCGGGCC
>URNJ01000223.1 GCA_900549215.1 uncultured Collinsella sp. | reverse complement strand
AGAGAAATATTGAAGGAGCCGGCAGCGTGGTCTGCACACGGAAGCACCGGCTATCAGGTCGACGGCTACCAGTGGCTCGGCTCGCTTGAGCATCTGGGCCTTGGCGGCATCTTGGCCGACGACATGGGCCTGGGCAAAACGCTCCAGATGATCGCGCATATCCTGGCGCGTGTGGAAGCGGGGGACATTAAGCCCACGCTTGTGGTGTGCCCCGCGTCGCTTGTGTACAACTGGACCGCCGAGCTGGAGCGCTTTGCCCCGTCGCTCGATGTGTGCGCCATCGTGGGCGCCAAGGCGCAGCGTCGCGTGCAAATCGCCGGCGTGGCCGAGCATAACGTGGTCGTGACGTCGTATGACCTTATGCGGCGCGATATCGACGAGTACGTCGAGCAGGACTTTGCCCGTGTGGTGCTCGATGAGGCCCAGTACATTAAAAACCCGCTCACCCAGGTGGCGCGTGCCACCAAGCGCCTGCCGGCCGGCGTGCGCTTTGCCCTGACGGGCACGCCCATCGAAAACCGCCTATCCGAGCTCTGGAGTATCTTCGACTTTTTGATGCCGGGCCTGCTTGGCACGCGCGAGTCGTTTGCAAAGCGCTTCGAAAGCCCGGTCGAGCATGCCGAGGGCGACAGTGCCGCCCGCCTGCAAGCGCTCGTGTCGCCGTTTGTGCTGCGCCGTGTCAAGGAAGACGTGGTGGCCGACCTGCCCGAGAAGATCGAGGATACGGTCATGGCGCAGCTCACCGGCGAGCAGCGCAAGCTCTACCTGGCCAACCAGGACCGCATCGCCCAGCAGGTGCAGCATCGCGAGGCATCCGAGTTTAAGAAAGACAAGCTCAAGGTGCTCGCCGAGCTCACCAAACTGCGCCAGATCTGCTGCGACCCGCGTCTGCACTACGAGGATTACAAGGCGGGGAGCGCCAAGCTCGATACGTGCATGGAGCTCGTGCACGGCGCACTCGACGGCGGGCATCGCATCCTGTTGTTCAGCCAGTTTACGGGTATGCTCGATATCATCGGCAAGCGTTTGGCCAAGGAGGATATCGCCTTCCTTAAGCTCACGGGCGCATCGTCTAAAGAGAGCCGCGCCAAGATGGTCGCACAGTTCCAGGCGGGCGAGGTGCCGGTCTTTTTGATTTCGCTCAAGGCGGGCGGCGTGGGCCTTAACCTGACGGCGGCCGACGTGGTCATCCACTATGACCCGTGGTGGAACGTGGCGGCGCAGGACCAAGCGACTGACCGCGCGCATCGTATTGGCCAGCAACATACCGTGACCGTGTACAAGCTCATCGCCAAGGACACGATCGAGGAACGCATTATGCGGATGCAGGAGTCCAAGCGCGACTTGGTCAACAGCGTGCTCGGCGGCGACGGCATCTCGTCGGCACTGTTCACGCGCGAGGATGTTCTGGCACTGCTTGGCGGCGACGGGCGCTAACCAGCTCGGGTGGGGCCGTCAGGGCGGATGGCACACGCTGTCCCATCGTCCCCGCCCGTTATGTGTTCATTTGCAATGCCGTGGATGGTTTGTCTGCCTTTGGGCATAAGAACCATCAAGAACATTGGCACATCAGCAAAGGAGAACATCATGGCGAAATTCTTTAAGGACCCCGACGGTAAGCTCATCGCTGCCCTTGGCGACGACGTTGCGACCCCTGCCGGTTGCACGGAACTGACCGCAAACACTGAGGACGCGGCGCATGAGAAGCACGTGCCTGTTGTCGAGACCGAGCGCGACGGTCACGTGATTCGCGCCCGCGTTGGCTCGGTCGAGCACCCCAGCCTGCCCGAGCACTACATTGAGTGGATCGCCCTTGAGGCCGAGGGCCGCTTAGAGGTCCATTACCTTGAGCCCGGCATGAAACCCGCGACGTTTTTCGCGGGCGGCTCCAAGACCGGTACCGTCTATGCCTACTGCAACCTGCACGGGCTGTGGTCCGCGACATTCTAGGAGCGCGCCCCCGCTCGGGGTATCATAGCTAGCATATGCACATGCAAGCGCCGACTGCATTATGCGGCCGGCGCTTTTACTACGATTTCGATGGTTTACGACGGAAAGGGCTGAGCCATGAAGCTCGCGCTTGCACAGATCGATATGCGCCTGGGTGATATTGAGGGCATTTGCGGCCGCATCGAGGACCAGGCTCGTCTGGCCCACGAGCGCGGGGCGCGCGTGCTGTGCGTTCCGGCTCCGCTCTTTATGGGCGCCATGCCCGGTGGCCTGGTGGGCACTGCCGACTTTGAGCACGACATGCTTGCCGGCTTGACTGGTGTCGCCGAGCGTATCCAGGAGCTTGACATGATCTGCATCGTGCCCGCGGCGGTTTCGTTTGAAGGCCAGCCGCTGCTCGACTACATGATGCTCAAGGACGGTCATGTGGTGCCGGCGCGTTCGAGCATTGCCTTGCAGCGTGGCGAGAACAACGACACGCGTTGGGCGCCGCCGGTGTTCGACGTGGACGGCGTGCGCATCGCCGTGATTTTTGACTTGGACCGCGAGCTCGAGATGCTGCCGACTGGTGTTGACCTCCTTGCGTATTTCCAATT
>URNJ01000222.1 GCA_900549215.1 uncultured Collinsella sp. | reverse complement strand
CGGCTACGTCTACGCGGGGCAGGGGCTGTACGACGCCTACACCACCGGGCGCGGTACCGTAAAGGTACGCGGCAAGGTCGAGATCGAGGACCGCAAGAAGGGCTTTCAGTCGCTGATCATCCGGGAGATCCCGTTCGGCCTGAACAAGTCGAGCCTTGTGGAAAAGATCGCGGCGCTGATCAACGACCGCAAGATCGACGGCGTGTCCGACCTGCGCGACGAGTCCGACCGCCGGGGCATCCGCGTGGTCATCGAGCTGAAGCGCGGCACCATGCCCGAGATCGTCATCAACTCGCTGTACAAGTACACGCCGCTGGAAACTTCGTTCGGCATCAA
Source organism: uncultured Collinsella sp. (assembly GCA_900549215.1). GTDB lineage: Bacteria > Actinomycetota > Coriobacteriia > Coriobacteriales > Coriobacteriaceae > Collinsella. Next base: position 2,228 of record URNJ01000222.1, on the reverse strand, counting down.
CATGCTGGCCGTGGTGGACAACCGCCCCGTGCTGCTGAACCTCAAGACCGCGTTGACCTATTTCCTCGACCATCGCCGCGAAGTGGTGGTCCGGCGTACCAAGTTCGAACTGCGCAAGGCCGAGGCCCGTGCCAAGGCCGCCGAGCGTCACGTGGCAACTGTGTCCGAGGCCTGCGCCAAGGACATCGAGCGTTCGCTTGCCGGCGTGTGCGAGTTCGATGGTATGCCTACCGGTTTTGTCGCGGCGATGAAGGCCAAGGCCCGAGCGGCCGACGCTGTCGAGGAACAGGTTGCCGAGGAGTCTGAGGCCGCCGAGGCTGAGACCGCTGAGGTTGCGTCCGCCGAGACCGAGGTTACGGCCGAGCCTGCACCCGCAGAGGAGGCCACGGAGACCGAGTCCGCGCCTGCCGCCGAGGAGCCCGCTCCGGTCCTGCCCGAGGTCACCGTGCTCGACGCCTCTGCCACGCAGGCCATTCTGGATAACGGCCGAGGCTACGCGCAGTTCTGCGACATGGCCGTGCTCGCCTTTGCCTCGTTCACCAACCCGGGCGGCGGCTACATCCAGGGCTATCTGGGTCAGGAGGCCACGCTCTGTGCCGATTCGTACCTGTACAACGTGCTCGATAAACAGCGCAAATGGTACGGTGAGAACCGTCGCCGCAACATCAACTGCGAGCTTTACCGCAACCGTGCGCTGGTGGTGCCTGCGGTGCGCTTCGACCGCAACCACGTGCATGCGTATGCCGACGTGATCGTGGCCGCCGCGCCCAACGCCAAGCGCGCTCGCCAGGAGTATCGCGTGGGTGACGATGCTCTGCTGGACGCCCTGCGCGATCGCATCCGCTTTGTGCTTGCCATCTGCGACGAGCTGGGTCGCGAGAAGCTCGTGCTGGGCGCTTGGGGCTGCGACAACAACGGCTTTGACGCCGAGGCCGTGGCCGAGCTCTTCCGCAAGGAGCTCGCATCGGGCGACTTTAAGGTCAAGCAGGTCTTTTTTGCCGTGCCCTCTACGCGCTGGGACGAAGATTTTGCCAAGTTCGAGCACGTGCTGGCAAACTTCCCCGAGCGCAACGAGGAGTCCTATGCCCAGGTTGCCGCTCGCGCTGCGGCTGCCCGCGCCGCCGAGCAGGCCCAGGCTGCCGCCGAGGACGATGAAGACGATGACGATTGGCGCAAGTACCTGTAATCGGTATGTGCTGACAGATAGGTCGATCCGGCGGGAGAGACTGCTCCCGCCGACTTTTTACTAGAGGAAGGGCTTACGATGAAAAACGTTCTGTGCTTTGGCGACAGCAATACCTACGGCTATGATCCGGCGGGCATGCGCGACGGCACCGCGGTACGCTATGCGCACGATGTGCGCTGGTGCGGCGTGGCCCAGCGCGACCTGGGCGAGGGCTGGCACGTGATTGAGGAAGGCCTCAACGGCCGCACGACGGTGCGTGACGACATGTGCCATCTGGACACTAATCTCAACGGCATCCGCGCGTTGCCGATGCTGCTCGAGACTCATAAGCCGTTGGATGCGATCGTGATTATGCTGGGCACCAACGACTGCAAGACGGTCTTTAGCGTGGGGGCTGCCGATATCGCTGACGGTGCCATGGCGCTGATTCGCACCGTCCGCGCGTTTCCCTGGACCGAAGCCGCGCCCTGCCCGCGTATTCTGCTGATGGCGCCTATCAAGATTAAACCGCAGATCGCCGATGTGTACATGACCGACTTTGACGAGCGCTCCGTCGAGGCCTCGGAGCATTTTGCCGAATACTATGCGTATGCTGCTAAACAGTTTGGCTGCGACTTTTTGAATGCCGCTGATTTTGCCGAGCCGGGCGATATCGATTATCTGCACATGATGCCCGAAAGTCATGAGAGCCTGGGGCATGCCGTGGCAGCCAAGCTCAAAGAGATGCTCGGTGAGTAGCACGGCCCCAAACCACCGCAAAGGGGACAGGCACCTTTGCGGTGGTTTTGCCCGGGTAAACGAACGGCTTGGCTGCCATATGGGCATGGACGAGCTCATCGACCTATTTGCTGAGGGCGACGAACTCGTCTCCAATACCGCTTTTGAGGATTTGGATCTTGCCTATGACGTTGCGAACGGCGCGACCTTCGATGGCGTCGTGTTCCGATCTTGCGAGTTCGATGGCGTTGACTGGAGCGGCTCGATGTTTCGCCACGTGGGGTTTCGCGGCTGCCGCGTTATCCGCTGCAACCTAAGCGACGTC
>URNJ01000221.1 GCA_900549215.1 uncultured Collinsella sp. | reverse complement strand
TCTTGTAACAGATGTTGCTCCCGGATATGACCACATTACTTCTGCCATCGGCGGCGCTATCGCAGCCGTTGCGGGGCTCAGCGTTATCGGGGCGGCAACCCATGGCTTTGGCATCCCCGACTACCTTGACGGCATCCGCGGTTCACTTGACGACTACACCTGGGATCGGCTGCAGGAGATTTCGCTCAAGATTAAGGCCGCCGAGACCCGTAGCGAGGCACGCGAGATTGCCAAGCGCTATCATCTGCTCGATGCCGATGGGCATATCCCCTATCCGTGTACCAAGCGTGTCACGCTCACCAACGGGCTGCAGGTTGGCGCGCAGCTTGTGGGCATCCGCCACGATGAGCTTCTGGACGGGACGGGCAAGGCCGGACTGACGTTTATGTTCGACGCGGGTATTGCCGAGCGCAACGTTGCGGCTGAACCGCCGAGCGCCGGCTGGGCAGATTGCGAGCTGCGGGAATGGCTCAACGGCGATGGCCTTAAGCTGCTGCCCAACGAGTTGCGCGCACTCATCAAATCTGTCAAAAAGATCTCGAATAACGTTGGCGCCGCCAGAAGCGCATCGTGTCTGAGCGAGCTGCCCGCAACCCTTTGGCTGCCCGCCATGGTCGAGCTGTGCGGTGCGCAACCGCCCGAGTCATTTGCCGAGGGCTTTCACTACCTGGCCGACATCTACAACGGCGAGGGCAAAGAGTACCAACTCTTCCGCGAGCTCAAGGTAAGTCCGTATACCACGAACGAGACGTTGGTTCGCCAGTGGAAGGGCAAGGACACCTGTTGGTGGGAACGAACGACGAGTCCCGACACATCGGAGAGCGAAGGCACACTCTATATGAACCGCGTGGGACGCGACGGCGACGTCTTTACGTACGCAACGCCTGCGGAAAAGCCAAACAAGCTAACCTGTGTGATCCCCGGGTTCTGTATCTAGGCGGCGGGCGTCTTGCCGTGACGGGACCCCTCCCCGGCAATTGTCTCGATCTGTAACAGTTAGAACCCAAAAACCGGTCTAGATGTTACAGATCGAGATGTTTGGCAAAGACGACCGCCGATTGAGCAGCCACCCTCATCTGTAATGAAAAGTCATACATTCCAACTACTACTAGACACCCCCAGGGGGTATGGGTGTATAGTATCGGCAGGTTAACAATTCCAATACCGAACCACAGAAAGGAGAAGCCATGGCTCAAGATAAATTCGATGTGGGCGGCATGACGTGCGCCGCCTGCCAGGCGCACGTGGACCGTGCCGTGAGCAAACTCGACGGCGTCCAAAGCGTCGCGGTCAATCTGCTCGCCGGCTCTATGCTGGTGGACTACGACCCTGCGCAGGTCTCCCCCGACGACATCTGCACCGCTGTCGACCGCGCGGGCTACTCAGCCTCGCCCATCAGCACGGGCACCGACGCTGTCCAAAGCGGAAGTGCGCAAACCAGGTCCGGCGCCGCCCATATGGAGTCGCCGACCAAAAAGTTGGAGGCCGCCGTCTCTGCCATGCGCACCCGCCTCATCGTCTCGATCGTATTCCTCATCCCACTGTTCTACATAGGCATGGGGCACATGCTCGGTTGGCCACTGCCCGGCGTCTTCACCGACCACACCCACAGCATAACGCTCGCGCTCACCGAGCTCGTCCTGCTCATTCCCATCGCCTACGTCAACGACGCATACTTTATCAACGGGTTTAAATCGCTTACGCACGGCGCGCCTACCATGGACGCCCTTATTGCCGTGGGTGTCACTGCTTCCATCGCCTGGTCGCTCTACGCCATGTTCATCATGGCCGACCAGCTAGCCGCGGGTCAGGTCCACGAGGCCATGATGACGGGCATGGACAACCTGTATTTTGAGAGCGCCGGCACAATCCTGTCGCTCGTCACCGTGGGCAAATATCTCGAGACGCGCAGCAAATCCAAGACCGGCGGCGCCATCGAGGCGCTCATCGACTTGGCGCCCAAGACCGCGACCGTCGTGGCAGAGGACGGCACCGAAACCACCGTCGATGTCGACGCCATCCTTCCCGGCCAGGTCCTGCGCGTGCGCCCCGGCGAGTCCATCCCCGTCGATGGCGTGGTGCTCGAGGGCAGCTCGGCCGTGGACGAGAGCGCGCTCACCGGCGAGTCCATCCCCGTGGAGAAGACCGCCGGCGACACTGTCAATGCGGCCACGGTCAACCGCACGGGCTCGTTTACCTTCCGCGCCACGCGCGTGGGCGCCGACACGTCGCTCGCCAAGATTATCCAGCTCGTCGAGGACGCCAACGCCACCAAGGCGCCCATCGCCCGCCTGGCCGACAAGGTCGCCGGCGTGTTCGTGCCCGTAGTATTCGCGATCTCGGCCGTGACTTTTGTGGCGTGGATGGTGCTGACCGGAAGCGTCAACGAAGCGCTTACCTCCGCCGTCGCCGTGCTGGTGATCAGCTGCCCGTGCGCGCTGGGCCTGGCCACGCCCGTCGCCATTATGGTCGGCACCGGCAAGGGCGCCGAGATGGGCATTCTCTTTAAGAGCGCCGAGGCGCTGGAGAACCTGCGCAGCGTGGGCACCGTGGTGCTCGATAAGACGGGCACGGTCACCCGCGGCAAGCCTGCAGTGACCGATATCGTGGTAG
>URNJ01000220.1 GCA_900549215.1 uncultured Collinsella sp. | reverse complement strand
GCCCCACGACTGATCGCGTGCGCGAGGCGTGCGCATCTATGGTCATGTCGGCATTCGATTTCGATTTGGACGAGGTTCGTGTGCTGGACGCCTTTGGCGGCTCCGGTGCCTTAGGGTTAGAGATGCTCTCTCGTGGGGCCCGCTCGCTCACGACGTTTGAGATCGATCGCAACGCCGCGCGGCTCATTACCAAGAATATCGAGTCGCTCTGCCGCGACCGTGCGCGTTGGCGCGTGGTCACGGGCGACATGCTGGCGAGTGCCTCGCGCGGTCGTGTACCGGGCGGCCCCTTTGATCTGGTCCTGCTCGACCCGCCCTATGCTTTTGGTGCCGAGCCGGTCGAGGAACTGCTGCAGAACCTGGCTCAGCAGGGTTTACTTGCACCTGGCGCTTACGCCTTGTTTGAGCATGCCGCCGCCGATGCGGGCGCGCATCCGGCAGACTTTGAGACTGTACGTGAGAAGCGCTACGGCATTACCTCGGTCGACCTGCTCCGTTGGGTCGGCGATAGCAAGGACGGCGGCACTGATGCTAACGAAAATGACGAGGCAGTATCCCCGGAGGACGCCCATGAGTGACACTATTAATCGCGTGATCGTCCCGGGCACCTTCGATCCCATCACGTTTGGCCATATCGATGTGATCCGCCGCGCCCGCCGCATCTTTCCCAGCGTGATCGTCGCTGTTGCCGAGTCGCAGGGTAAAAACGGTGTGGGCACCACGTTTATGCTCGATGAGCGCGTGGCTCTGGCCCGCGAGGCGCTCGGTGATATCGACGGCGTCGAGGTCCTGCCCTTTACCGGCCTCTTGGTCGACTTCGCTCGTGAGCAGGGGGCGGGGGCCGTGGTCAAGGGTCTGCGCGCCATGACCGACTTTGAGTATGAGCTGCAGCAGGCCGACCTTAACTATCGCCTGGATAGCGAGCTGGAGTCCATCTTTGTCATGAGTGCGCCGCAGTACGGCTATATCTCGAGCTCGGTCGTTCGCCAGATCGCCTCGCTCGGCAGTGACGTATCGACGTTTGTCCCGTCCAACGTGGTCGAAGCGCTCAAACATCGCTTTTCGTGACGTTTCTTATTGCCTGGTGGCATGTGGTAAACTAGCACGATGATATGTTACCTATGAAAGGAGACCGGATGCCGGGCGAGAATTTTCCTGGCGACAGGATCGTCAGCTTGGTCGATGAGCTCGAAGGGCTGATCGAGGAAGCCAAGCCGCCTTTCGGCAAGAACGCTCAGTTCAAGGTCATCGACGCCGACGTGTTCTTCAACATCCTCGACGAGATCCGCATGAGCTATCCCGAGGAGTGGCAGAAGTCCCGCCGTATCCTTAAGGAGCGCGAGGAGCTTATGGCTTTTCCCGCCCCCCCGGCCGCGTCCCACATCACTGACCATTCCATCATTGCCGATGCTCAGCAGCAGGCGCTCACCATTGCCGGTGAGCAGGAGATCGTCCGCCTTGCGCAGCAGCAGGCCGACGACATCCGCGATCGTGCCCAGCAGTACGAGCGCGAGACGCGTTATGCTGCCGAGGACTACGCAGAGCAGGTCTTTACGCACTTGGAGGAGAACCTCAAGAGCCTGACCGGCACCGTTACCCGTTGCCGTCAGCAGCTCAACGAGGGTGCCGCCCAGCAGAATGGTCAGTGGTAATGGCTGAGTTCCCGAGCGTTACCGTCGATCTTTCCGAGCAGCTCGAGTTTCCTGGAGATTCGTATCCGCTGACCGGTAAGGTCGATGTCGCCACCTACACGGTGGGCGAGAAGGAGTACCAGCTACAGGACGGCATCGACTACGACGTTGTCTTTACCAATGCCGGTACCGGTGTCTTGCTCACGGGCATGGTTCGCGCGCACGCCACCGGCGAGTGCGACCGTTGCCTGGAGCCCGCCTCGTTTGATATCGCCGGCGAGATCGAGGAGTTTTATCTCTTTGAGGAGCCCGAGGATCCCGAGGCCTACGAAGACGGCTACGAGCTCCTGGGCGAGGATCGCATCGTCGATCTGGGAGAGCCCATCAACGACGCGGTCGTCATGGACACGCCGTTCGTTGTCCTGTGCAAGCCCGATTGCCGCGGCCTGTGCCCCACTTGCGGTTGCAATCTCAACGTCGAGCAATGCGATTGCGCCGCCCAGGCAGAGGCAGAATGGGCCGCTGCCACGGAAAATCCATTTGCAGCATTGAAGAATCTCAAGCTCGATGAGTAAAACTGTGGTAGTATCGCTACTTGCGCGTAATCGCCACACTGGATAGTTCATAAGGAAGGTCACTATGCCCGTACCTAAACAAAAGCAGGGTCGTATCCGCACTCACACCCGTCGTTCCGCCAACATGAAGATCTCGGCTGCGGCTCAGTCCACGTGCCCCCGTTGCGGCGCTGTTAAGCTTCCGCACCACGTGTGCCCCAGCTGCGGTTTCTACAAGGACCGCGAGGTTATCGTTACCGAGTAACGGTATACTCTGGATGCGATGCCGTTCCAAATGGAACCACAATGGCCGGCTCAATGAGTCGGCCATTTTTGTATAAGGAGTATGTATATGAGTAACGTTCGCGTTTGTGTAGACGTTGTGGGCGGAGACGAGAAACCTCAGGTTGTTCTCGATGGTATCGAGGCTGCGCTT
>URNJ01000219.1 GCA_900549215.1 uncultured Collinsella sp. | reverse complement strand
GTACAGGAAGATAGCCTTGAGGCCGTCCAGGTTCTTGGGCAGACCGGCAAAGACCTTCTCGAGCAGCAGGATGACATAACCGGCGAGGAAGCCACCGACGATGCCGCCCAGGAAGCCGAAGCCCACGCCGGCGCCACCGGCGTCGATCATGCCGGTCTCGGCGTTAACAGGCAGGCCCTGGATGGCGATCATGCCGGCAACAAAGCCGGGGACGAGCGCCGGGCGCTTGCCGATGGACTCGGCGATGTAGGCGGAAAGCACCGGAACCATGAGGTTCATGGCGATGCCGCCGATGATCTTGAGCATCGCAGCAAAGCTGTTGTAGTCAGACGCCGTCGAATCGAAGGACGTAATGCCCCACAGGAACGAAACGGCGGTCAGAACACCACCGGCAACGACGAAGACCAGCATGTGGCTGACGCCGTTCATGAGGTGCTTGTAGATGATGTGGCCGATGGACTCCTTCTCCTCGACCTCGTCCTCGACATTGGCAGCGGCTGCAACCGTGCTGTCGCCCTTGGCGGCGAGCGCGCGGTCAATCAGCTTACCGGCGGCCTCAACGGACAGGGCCTTGGAAACACCAACGGAAACCATGGGCTTACCGGCGAAACGCTCAGCCTGGACATCCTTGTCGGCTGCGACGACGACGGCCTTGGCACCAGCGATCTCACTCTTGGTGAGCTCGTTCTCGACACCGACCTGGCCATGAGTCTCGACCTTAATGGTCAGACCGCGCTCGGCAGCTGCCTTCTCCAGCGCCTCCTTCGCCATGAAGGTGTGCGCAATGCCGGTCGGGCAACCGGTCGCGGCGATGATGTCAAACTTAGCCATGTGTCCCTCCTTCTTGAGTACAGCGCCCGCGGGCGCTCCCCTACACGCGCTTCGATGCGCATTTTTCCACAACTGAAAGATACCAACCTACCGTCCGCGTGAGAAGAGACAAGGTGCAATTCTCCGGTGAAAGGTTCTTTCATAACCGTAAACGGTAAGTGAAAGTTTACCATCAACACTTGAAACGGCAAGGTGTATCTTGTAATTGAAAATGCCCGTATACTATGGCATTGCGAATCAAATTAGATTTTCATGCCAACCAGGAGCCATCCATGACCGATAGTAGCAAGAGCGCACTTTCCCTCATTAGCACCCACCAGGGATACAGCGAGTCCGAGCAGCGCATTGTCGACTATATATTGGAGCACCAGTCCGAGGCTCCACGCCTCACGGCGGCTCAGCTCTCACGCGCCGCTGCCACGTCCGAGGCGACCGTTTCGCGCTTCTGCCGCAAGCTTGGGTTTGGCAGCTTCCGCAGCTTTCAGTTTTCGTTGGCGAGGGATTTGGAAAGCCAGCGCAACGAGGGCCTGACCGACGAGGTCTCGCTCGACAATATGGAGCAGAGCCTCAAGAACATCCTGGCTGCCAAGGTGAGCGAGCTTAATGCGACCATCGACGGAATCGACCACGATACGCTGGCGGCTGTTGTGCATGCCCTTAAGCATGCAGGGGTTATTGAGTTTGCGGCTGTGGGCAATACGAACGCGGTCGCGCTCGATGCGACGTTTAAGTTTTCGCAGCTGGGCCTGCGCTGCATGGCGAGCACCATTAGCGAGACATCAATCGGCTTTGCGCTCACGTTACGCCCGGGTGACGTCATCGTGCTTATCTCAAACTCCGGCAAATCGCGCCGACTGAATCGCATGGCAAAAGCGGCTCGCAACTGCGGCGCAACCGTAGTCGTCATCAGCAGCGACAGCAAATCCCCGCTCGCGCGTCTGGCAGACTACACTTTTAACACCGTCAACCACGAAGCGCTGCTGACAACGGGCGACTTTGCGTTCTCTAAGATCAGCGCCACGATGATCATCGAAGTCATCTACAACTTCCTGCTGCCCGAGATTGAAGACGCTCGCGAGCATATCAGCTACTACGAGGAGCTCATCCAGCCGGATAAGGTCGTTGAGTAAAACGCGTAGTGGGACAAAAATTTCAGGGCGACGTCAAGCGGTCGTTGCACCGTTTGCCTTGACCAGCTCCGATTCTAGCGCCTCGGCCGGGGTCCTCCAGCCCAGGGTCTCCCTGGGTCTGCCGTTGAGCTGGTCCTGCATCTCGGCGACCTCCCCGTCGGTGACCCTCCTGAAGTCGGTCCCCTTGGGGAAGTACTGCCTGATCAGGCCGTTCGTGTTCTCGTTGGTGCCCTTCTGCCACGGCGAGTGCGGGTCGCAGAAGAAGACCTTCATGCCGGTCGCCGCGGTGAAGCGGGCCGCGTCGGCCATCTCGACGCCCTGGTCCCAGGTCAGCGTCTTGAGCAGCCCGGCGGCCACCGCGTCGGGCACCGCCGCCGCCATCTCCACGAGCAGGTCGACGACGGTCTTGGTGGAGTGCTCGTCGAGCCTCCTGGCGACAAGGAACCTGGTCTTGCGCTCGACGAGCGTGACCAGGCAGCTCCCGTTGGAGCTCACGACCAGGTCGCCCTCCCAGTGGCCCGGCACCGCGCGATCGGCGGCCTCGGCGGGCCTGAGGCTGATCCCGCAGTTCTCGACCCAGCTCTTCTTCCGGCCCCGCGGGGGCATCCTCGACTTGGGCTTGCGCCCGGATCCGCCCCGCCTGAGCGCCGCCTCGACGGCGACCT
>URNJ01000218.1 GCA_900549215.1 uncultured Collinsella sp. | reverse complement strand
GGCTCGTCTCGTCGGAGTACTCGATCTCGGCCTCGGCGAGCGCGGTGTGGCAGTGCTTGCACCAGTGGACGGGCTTGTGACCGCGATAGATCATGCCCTTGTCGAACATGGCCTTGAAGACCTCGATATCGGCGGCGTCATGCTGGTGATAGAGCGTCAGATACGGGTTGTCCCAGTCGCCGAGCACGCCCAGGCGACGGAACCCGGCCTTCTGGAGCTCAATGTTCTCGACAGCGAACTTGTTGCAAAGCTCGCGGATCTTGGCAGTAGAGGTCTGGTTGAACTTCTCGGTGCCGAGTTTCTCCTCGACCTTATGCTCGATCGGCTGGCCATGGCAGTCCCAGCCGGGGACATAGGGAACCTCATAGCCCTGCATCATCCAGTAGCGGTTGATCATGTCCTTGGAGATCTTGTTCATGGCATGGCCGATGTGGATCGGGCCGTTAGCGTACGGAGGGCCGTCGTGCAGCACGAACTTCTTGTGACCCTCGTTCTTCTTCAGAACCTGCTCGTAGACCTTGTTATCCTGCCAGTCCTTGAGTCGCTTGGGCTCGGACTTGGAAAGACCGGCACGCATGGGAAAACCGGTCTTGGGCAGATTCATCGTCTGCTTGTACTCGTTTGCCACGGTACCCCTTTCATGTCGTGGGCGCGCACGCCCGTTGGGCACCAAAAAAGCGCCCGTCCCTGCAAGCTGGGACGAAGCGCCACAAAACGGGCTACGCGCCCGCAAAAGCTCTTCGCTTAACCACCCAGCTTAGATGCCCTCGCCCGCGTATTCGCGCGCTCGCATCCGTTACTCGGCTGGTCTGTATCGACGACCATCTCGGCGATGTCTACTAAGACGTGCCTATAGGCGCGTCCGTTGGGACCGCAGCTCCGGGGTGATTTTCATCGGTCGCATGCACGGGTTCTCAGCGCTCCCCGCTCTCTGTAGCATGCGGATGGCCGACTACTCGTCCCCATCAACGCTTCTGCGGTGTATGCTAGCACGTTCCGCGCCAGCGAAAAACCCTCAACACTGGTTTTATACGTTCGAAATTTCTCGCTATTACAGCCCTTCTCTAGGAGCAAAATACCTGAAAGCACTCTATCGAACGAAAGAAGGTTGCTATGCGCACGATTGGAATGAGTGATTACACCGTCGGCGAAGACTGCTTTGACGAGCTGCCCGGAGCACTGGCCGAGTACGGAGCGACCAAGGTCGCGATCATCGGTGGCAAGCGAGCCCTGGCTGCAGCGCTACCAGGGCTCGAGGCGGCACTTGAAGGTACCGATGTCGAGATTCTGGAGACGCGCGTCTACGGCACCAACAGTACGCGCGCCAATATCGCCAAGGTCGTGAACTCCCCCGCTTGCCAGGAAGCCGACGTGCTCATCGCCTGCGGCGGCGGCAAGGCGCTCGACACCGTGAAGACCGCAGCCATCGAGCTCAAGAAGATCGTCTTTACGGTGCCGACGATCTGCTCCAACTGCTCGGCCGCGACCGCGATTGCCGTCGTGTACAACGACGACGGCTCGCTCGAGGGCTATTCGTACCCCAACCGACCGGCGCATATCTTCATCAACCCCAAGATCATCGCCGAAGCTCCGGCGGAGTACTTCTGGGCCGGCATGGGCGATGCCCTGTCTAAGCAGCCTGAGGTCGAATACGCCACAAGCGCCGGTAATTTGGAGCACACCGCAGGTCTTGGCCTGGCACTCGCCCACACCTGCTCCGAGCCGCTGTTTACCTATGGCGTCCAGGGTCTTGAGGACGTACGCAAGAACCTGTCGAGCGAAGCCGTCAAGCAGATCGCGCTCGACATCGTGGTCAACACGGGCTATGTCTCGAACCTGACCAACCAAAACGATTACTACTACAACTCGAGCGTGGCACACGCGTTCTACAATGCGACGTGCAGCATTCCGCGCGAGGGAACCTATCTGCACGGCGAGGTCGTAAGCCTGGGCGTGCTCGTGCTGTTTGCCTATACTGGCGATACCGAGAACCTTGAGCGCTACGCCGCCTTTAACAAGCAGATGGGCCTGCCCGTGACGCTTGAGCAGGTCGGGCTTTCCGAGGCCGACATCCCTGCCCTGTGCGAGTACGCGCAGGCCACCAACGAATGGAAGCAGGGAAACCCAGAGCCCTTCACCGACGAGAAATTCGCCGCCGCCATCAAGGCCGCCAACGCCTACGGCCACACCCTGTTGGCCTAATCGACCAAAACCACCACAAAGGGGACAGTGAACTGCCTCCCATTTCTTGGACATCGGGAAATGGGAGGTTTTCCATGAGTATAGACCTCAGGGTGAAGCACGACCTGGAGTCCAGGAGGCGGGCCGTCGAGCTCTTCGACGCCGGCGTCGGCTGCAAGCCGGCGGCCGAGGCCCTGTCCGTCCCCCGCGAGACCGTGAGAGAATGGCAGTGGCTATACCGGGCGTTCGGAAGCGAGGCGCTGCTGTCCATGGGCGGAAAACAATCCAGGTACACATTCGGGCAGAGGGTCGCCGCGGCGTCGGCCGTGGTCGACGGCGGGATGGCGAAGACCGACGCCATGGCCGAGTTCGGGATCAGGTCGAAGTCCCCGCTGGAGCGCTGGTGCAGGCTCTACCGCGAGGGCGGCGCCGAGGCGCTGTGGCCCCGCCCGAAGGGCAGGCCGAGG
>URNJ01000217.1 GCA_900549215.1 uncultured Collinsella sp. | reverse complement strand
ATGCGGAGGGATCGGAGATGCAGGGCGCGGCGGGCTGCGTGGTCAACTCCCCCGCTACTGCCGAGATGGTCGAGCACATCACCAACATCGCCGACATCCCCGTCATCGCCACGGTCGTTCGCTGCGACGACGATGCCCACGCCAAGGTGCGCGCTGGAGCCAAGATTCTCAACATCGCCGCCGGCAAGAACACGCCCCAGGTCCTACGCGAGCTGCGCGAGCACTATCCCAACCTGCCGCTTATCGCGCCGGGCGGCAAGACGCCCGAGAGCATTCGCGAGCCCATCGCCGCCGGCGCCAACGCCATCATCTGGACACCGCCTTCGGCCCAACAGCTACAGACCGACATGATGCAGCGTTATCGCAAGATGAAGGAAGACGCCACACCTGTCATCTCGCGCGACGACGTGCCCATTATCGACCAGGTCGCCGCCGCCGAGGTCAGCCAAGTCGAGAACATGAATCCCGATGTGCCGATTCCCGACGAAGTCATCGAGCGCGTCGCTTCGATCCACGAGCGCGTCGAGGAGCATCGCGCCAACCGCGGCCTCAAGCCGTCACTGCACGGCTTTTTCTTCCGCGGAAAGAAACGCTAGCAAAACATCTTGGCCCGCCCCACAAACGTGAGGCGGGCCGTTTTCGTTTGAGCAATCATGCAGCGACGTGATGGGGCAAATTAATCCACGCGCTTGTCGCCCATAAAGAAGAGCGCCACCGTACCAGGTCCGGTATGCGAGCCAATCAGAGTACCGATGTCATTGATCTCAATCTTGCCTTTAAGCTGCGGAACCTGTTCCTCAATCAGCGCCGCGACCGCCTCGGCATCCTCGCGGCACGCCGACTGCGACATGATGCACTTACCCGAATAATCTGCACCGTCCTGTACGTGTGCCATCATGGTCTTAGCCATCTCGGAAATCGCGCGCTTCTTAGTGCGAATCTTCTCACGTGGCGACAGCTTACCTTCGCAATCGACCGTCATAAGCGGGCAAATCTTAAGCGCCGTGCCGATGATCGCGCTCGCGGCCGAAATGCGACCGCCGCGCAGGTAGCTCGACAGATCGGTCGAGAAGAACCAGTGGTGCAGGTTGAGCTTGTGCTCCTCGATCCAGGCAGCCGTCTCGTCGAGTGAAGCCCCACTATCGCGCACATCGGCGGCATATTCCAACAACAGGCCAAAGCCCGAAGACGCCGCCAGCGAATCGATGACGCGCACCTTGCCGCCCTCGGGATAGCGATCCGCAAGCATCTGCGCCGCGACGCAGGCCGATCCATACGTGCCCGAAATACCCGACGACAACGTCAGGTGCAGCACGTCTTTACCCTCGGCAACAAACGGCTCCCAAAACTCCTCGTACTCACCCACGCTCACCTGAGACGTCTTGGGCATGGCGCCCGCGGCAATCTGGGCAAAAAACTCGTCCGGCGTAATCGACTGATACAGATCGTCCGTATAGACAACATCGTCGATCTCGTAATGAAAACACACGACAGGGATATTGCGCGACGCAAAGAACTCACGGGTTCGATCGGCGGCGGATTCACAGGTCAGGACAAAATCACTCATATGAGGCTCCTTACTCATTGCTGCGCAAATTATCGCACAGTGAGCCTACATGCGGTACATATGTCCACTATTTACCAAATCGAACCAAAAATAGTGAACATCTTTACCACCATCGTCTCCACCGACCCGACGCATAAATATCTGAGAAAACACCCTCTGTCGTCTCCACCCGACCAACACATCTACCTTCACTAAATCGATTTACCAAACCGTTCAGCCGACAATTCAGCCGCTGGCGCAAAATCGAAACAAAAGCGGCGCATACTGGTAAACGTTTGACGCTGTTTATCAGTTTTACCAGCCCCATCGGAAGGTGTTTCATGGTCGCATTCGATCGCAACCCGCAAGACTTCAAGTATCTGCGCCTGCTGTCGAGACAGTTCCCCACCGAACAATCCGCATTTACCGAAATTATCAACCTCTCGGCCATCCTCAACCTACCCAAGGGCACCGAGCATTTTATGAGCGACGTGCATGGTGAGTACGAAGCCTTTATGCACATCCTCAACAACTGCTCGGGCGTCGTGCGCGAACATGTCGACGAGATCTTTGGCGACACGCTCTCCTTTGACGAAAAGGGCGAGCTGTGTACGCTCATCTACTACCCGCGCGAGAAGATCGACCTGGTCCGCAGCCGGCGCGAGGACTCGCCAACCTGGTACAAGACGATGCTTGACCAGCTCATCATGGTCGCTCGCTCACTTTCAAGCCGCTACACGCGCTCCAAGGTGCGTAAGGCCATCCCGCGCGACTACGCCTACATCATCGACGAGTTGTTGCACACGCACCCGGACGAGAACAACTATCGCGTGCGCTATCACGAGCGCATCGTGGAGTCCATCCTAGAGACCGCCAGCGCCGACGACTTTATCGAGTCGCTCGCCTCGCTCATCAAGCGCCTGGCCGTCGACCACTTGCACCTGGTGGGCGACATCTTCGACCGCGGCGGCGGCGCGGCCAAAATTATGGACCGTCTGCTCACCTACCATTCACTCGACATCCAGTGGGGCAACCACGACGTGCTGTGGATGGGGGCGGCCTCCGGCTCCCGCACCCTGGTGGCCACCGTGCTGGCCAACTCCCTGCGCT
>URNJ01000216.1 GCA_900549215.1 uncultured Collinsella sp. | reverse complement strand
CCAAGTGGCTGGAGGGCAAGACGGTCGTCAAGGCCATCTGCGTGCCCGGCAAGCTGGTCAACCTGGTGGTCAAGTAAACGCTGCACGCATAGCTAACTCGTAAAAGACGAGGGACGGTCCGGTTGGATCGCCCCTCGTTTTATATATCGGTTTGCCACTGTGTCTAGTCCTGCCATTTACGGAATGTGAACCAGGTCCCTAAAGTAGACGTTGCCCGTCTGCTCCTCGAACATCCAGATGTTGAGGTAGATGTCGTTGAGGTCGTTGTTCACATCAAAGTTTGGGTCGTCGAAGGTGCCGACGAAGGAGAGCATGGCTTGCGTTTCCTCGCCCGCGGCGACCGGCTGGCGCATGCGCACATCGCGGACCACGCCGTTGACGTAGGCATAGGAGTCCACATCGCCAAACATCATGTCGACACCGGTGTTGTTGGTCACTGTAAAGACGAGCGCGGCGTCGCCGTAGCCATCCGTGTCCTTGCCCACGCAGGTAACATGGACGTTCTCGTCCGCCTCAAGATCGATGGGGAACTGTTCTTGGGGTTCGGGGCCCAGACTCTGGGGATCGACGATATCTTCGTCGATTTTGTCGAAGCTCTCCGATGGCGTCGTTTTTTCGATGGCTTTTGTGCTGCCAGGGTTCGGTTCGCATGTGTCGGTTTTGCCATTCGCGTTGCCGCAGCCCAAGAGGGCCAACGAGCACGTTGCGATGGCGAGTGCAGTCATGCAGGGGGTGCCTAGACGTTTCATGGGTGCCTCCTTGCCGTAGAGGATTTGGAAAGGCTCGTCGTTGTGCGACTTGCTGGCTGGCTTGTTGCAGAATGCCCCATAGCGTAAGTCTGATCGATAGGGGCTCGGGGAGGAATGCCCTTGGGGTCCGAACGGGCCTGTGGATTGGGACGCATGGCCCGTTTTGGGACCCTCGGGCGCTTGCCTCATGGAGTCTTTAGTCCAATTGTCCTATTCTTGTGGAGAAGCTGTGCGCACGCTGACCTGCAGGTTCGTACTGTGCTTGCACGTTTCCGCAGCTATTGGTATAGTTTGCTTGCAAATGAAGTTGTAATTGAAAGAAGTGGGGTTTCGGCTCCGCTTCTTTTTTGTATGGATGGAGGTGCCGCAATGGTCAAGACCAAGACCGAGCAGGCGATCATCGACGCGCTCGAGGCCGTCGCTCCCCAGCACGATGTCGACATCGTCGACGTCGAGCTCGTGGGTGCCACCAAGGCCCCCTGCGTGCGCGTGCGTATCGAAGGTGCCGAGGGTCAGAGCCTGTCGCTCAACGACGTTACGGCCAACACTAAGTGGGTCGGCGACGTGATTGAGGAGCTCGACCCCATCTCTTCGAGCTATACGCTCGAGGTGTCGAGCCCGGGTATGGCGCGCCCGCTGCGCCGCCCGTGCGACTTTGCCCGTTTTGTGGGCGAGAACTGCGAGCTCACCTCTACCGCCACCGAGGGCCGTCGCAAGTACGCCGGCAAGATTGCCGCTGCGACCGAGACCGACGTGACCCTCGAGCTCGAGGACGGCGAGTCCGTTACCCTCGATTTCTCTGATGTTAAAAAGTGCAAGTTGAAGCCCACCTACGACTTCAAGCCCGCGAAGGAAGGAAAGTAAGATGGCAGCATCCGACATGATGTCCGCCCTGATGGAGCTTTGCCAGGAGAAGCACATCGACCAGCTCTACCTGATCGACCGCCTGGAGCAGTCGCTCGCCAAGAGCTATGCCGAGATCCTGCATCTTGAGTGGGGCGCCAAGGTGACCATCGACCGCACCACCGGCAAGATCTACGTCTACCGCTTGGAGCCGATCGACGATTCCATGGACGAGGAGGGCAACTTCACCGAGTTCGAGGAGATTGACGTCACTCCCAAGAACACGAGCCGCATCGCTGCCCAGCACGCCAAGGCCGAGATCAATGCCATCGTGCGTAACTCCGCCCGCGAGCAGATCTACGAGGAGTTCTCCGGTCGCATCGGTGACCTCATCAGCGGCACCGTGCTGCAGTCCACGCCCGACTTCACGATCGTCAAGATTCGCGAGGGCGTCGAGGCCGAGCTGCCGCACTTCGATCAGCGCCGTTACGAGAACGAGCGCAACGAGCGTCCGATGGGCGAGCGCTACCTGCACAACCAGCACATCAAGGCCGTGATCATCGACGTTCGCGACCCCAACTCCAACCTGCAGCCGGTTCGTGGCGAGCACAGCCGTCCGCCGATTGTCATCTCCCGTACCCACCCCGAGCTCATGCGTCGTCTGTTTGAGCAGGAGGTGCCCGAGATCTATGAGGGCACCGTCCAGATCAAGTCGATCGCCCGCGAGCCCGGCCAGCGCTCCAAGGTCGCCGTCCACTCGCTCGACGACCGTCTGGATCCCGTGGGCGCCTGCGTCGGCCCCAAGGGCAGCCGTGTTCGCGCTGTCGTGGGCGAGCTCCGCGGCGAGCGCGTCGACGTCATCCTGTGGGATGCCGATCCTGCCGTCTACGTCGCCAACGCCCTGTCGCCTGCCAAGGTCACCCGCGTCCTCATCGACGAGGAGAAGGCCTACGCCGGCGTCATCGTGCCCGACGACCAGCTGTCTCTCGCCATCGGCAAGGAGGGCCAGAACGCCCGCCTCGCCGCGCGCCTGACCGGCTGGCACATCGACATCAAGTCCGAGACGCTTGCCGCCGACATCCTCAAGAAC
>URNJ01000215.1 GCA_900549215.1 uncultured Collinsella sp. | reverse complement strand
GGCGGTCGCTGGATTGGGCCCCGCGGTCATCAATCTCGCAGAACAGGTCAGTTTGGATACCGCCTTGGTGGTTGAAGTCGCTCATGCCGATACCCGCCAGACGCACGTGCATGCCTTCTTGCCAGATATTGTCGAGCAGCTCGAGCGCTACGGCCACAAAGATATTCTCGTCGTCGGTGGGGTGGGGCAAGCGGCGCTGCGCCGTGCGTCCGCTACCGTAAGAGTATTTGAGCTTGAGCGTTACGGTTCCGCCCGTCAGCCCTTGACGACGTAGGCGGCGCCCAACCGACTCGCCCAGCAGCGCAATCGCCGCCTCGATATCCCCACGCTCAGTCAAATCCTTCGAAAAGGTGCGCTCATTGCTCACCGATTTAACTTCACGTTCCTCATCCAGGCTGGTGACCTCGGATACTTCGAGCCCTAAAGCACGCTGACGCATGCGCTCGCCATTCACGCCAAAGATTGCAGCCAGGGTGGACTCTGGCGCGCGTGAAAGTTCGCCGAGCGTATAGATGCGCATGCGACGCAGTCGCTCCTCGGCCGAGCGCCCGATGCCGTTCATGGCAGATACCGGCAGCGCAGCCAAAAAGCGCTGCTCGGTTCCGGGGCGCACGATAGTCAGCCCAAACGGCTTGTCGCGCTCGCTTGCGATCTTTGCGACCGTCTTGTTGCAGCCCACGCCAATTGAGCACGTCACTCCCAGCGCTGACACGCGGTCGCTTATGCGCCGCGCAACCAGCAGCGGGTCTTCGGGCGCGAACCGGCCCGGCGTAATATCGATAAAGGCCTCGTCGATGGATACGCGCTCAACGCGCGGGGTCTCGTCGGCGAGAATCGCCATGGCCTGCGCGCTCACCTCACGGTAGCGATCAAAGTGTCCGTGCGTCCAAATGGCCTGCGGGCACAGACGCCGCGCCTCGGCCGAGGCCATGGCAGAATGCACGCCAAAGCGACGTGCCTCGTACGAACACGTGGACACGACGCCGCGTGACTCGGCGTCTCCGCCCACGATGAGCGGCTTTCCGCGCCATTCGGGATGATCGAGCATCTCCACGCTCGCAAAAAATGCATCGAGGTCCATGAGTCCCACCGCCGGACCCGTCCAGGGAGGCGGCGTGACGCCCATGGCATCCTCATAACCGTATGTATGTTCGCGTCTTTCCATGTCGTGAGTATACCGCGCAGCTCATGTGGGGTGCGTGTATGTGCTTGCAAATCCCGAATTCTTGTCTAAGATATGGATTTGCCCTCGACTACACCGAAGAAGTTGGTCTCACGGACTTCACCTGCCCGCGTCGATGGCGTATTATGTTCAACTGTTTGTTTGTAGTTGCAGCCTAAAGCTGCTTGGTTGGAGGAGTTTCCTTTGGCAGTCAAGATTCGCCTTGCTCGTCACGGCGCTAAGAAGCGTCCGTACTACCGTGTCGTCGTCGCCGATTCCCGCGCCCCGCGTGACGGTCGTATCATCGAGGAGGTTGGCCGCTACAACCCGATGACCGCCCCCAAGACCATCAACCTCGACCTCGAGAAGATTGCTGACTGGCAGTCCAAGGGCGCTCAGCTCACCGACGCCGTCGCCGCTCTGGTCAAGGCCGCCAACGAGGGCGAGAAGACCGAGACCGTCGTCAAGAAGTCCAAGAAGCAGCTCGCCAAAGAGGCCGAGGCCGCTAAGGCTGCCGCTGAGGCCGCTGAGGGCGCCGAGGAGTAAATCGTGCCTGAGGTTGACGCTGCACAGCTCGAGGGTGAGGCAATGCTCTCAGATCGCATCGCCGATCTCGTCGAATATCTCGTTGTTCAGATCGTCGACGACCCGGATTCCGTGAGCCTCGAGGTCATCGATGGCGACGACGCCTCCACGATTGAGGTTTCGGTTGCCGAGGATGACGTCGCTAAGGTCATCGGCCGTCGTGGCCGTACCATCAAGGCCATTCGCACGCTCGCCCGTGCACTGGCCGCTCGCCTCGACACTGCTGTCGAGGTAGAGGTTCTGGGCTAGGACCTTGAGGTCCCAGTACAAAAACATCGCCCGTGTGGTCAAGCCGCACGGAAGGAAGGGGGAGGTCCTCGCGCAGCCGCTGCGGGGGCTTCCTTCTGTATTGGAGCCGGGTATGCGTGTCGCCTTGACGCCGCCGGCGCTCAAGCG
Source organism: uncultured Collinsella sp. (assembly GCA_900549215.1). GTDB lineage: Bacteria > Actinomycetota > Coriobacteriia > Coriobacteriales > Coriobacteriaceae > Collinsella. Next base: position 556 of record URNJ01000215.1, on the reverse strand, counting down.
CGACCGTTTTTGCACGGTCGTGTCCGTCACCGATACGGGCGATGGCGATCTGGTCTCGTTTGAGGGCATAGACGACTTGACGGCCGCCGAGGGCATCACCGGATGCTACGTGCTGGCAAATCGTGACGACTTTGAGCTCGATTCGCTCGACGCCGCCTATACCGACCTTATGGGTCGCGAGGTGGTCGATGAGCGCTTTGGTTCGCTCGGCACGATTGTCGAGATTATGTCGACGCCCGCCAACGATGTTTGGGTTGTCGAGGGTGATCGGTACGGCGAGGTACTGATTCCCGTGATCGAGCAGGTTGTGCTCGATCTTCCCGACACAGGAACAATTTCCGTCCACGTTATGGACGGCTTGATCGATATGGACAAGTAGGGAGGACAGCATGCTGATTGAGACCCTTTCGGTCTTTCCCGAGATGTTTGAGCCCGTCATGTCCACGTCGATTTTGGGCCGCGCCCGCAAGGCCGGCCTTTTTGATTTTAAGGCGTATAACCTGCGCGACTGGACGCACGACCGCCATCGCACCGTCGATGACGAGCCGTATGGCGG
>URNJ01000214.1 GCA_900549215.1 uncultured Collinsella sp. | reverse complement strand
AGGCGCCCAGAATGGCGTCGGCCAAGGCGTGCGCGAGCACATCGGCATCCGAGTGGCCCAGCAGGCCGCGCTCGTAGGGAATGTCAACCCCGCCGATGATACATCGACGCCCCTCCACCAGACGGTGAACGTCGTAGCCATGGCCAATGCGCAGGTTACTGAACATGGGGAAGGTCCTCTCCCTCGGCCATACGGCCAAGCAGAATCGCGGTTACGGGACGCAGATCCTCGGGCACCGTCACCTTAAGGTTATCGCGCGGGCTCTGGACACAGCGGACGCGCCCGCCCATGCGCTCGACCAGCGATGAATCGTCGGTCCCGATAAAGCCCTCGGCGATAGCAGCGGCATGGGCACGCTTCATGGCGTCGACGCTAAAGATCTGCGGCGTCTGCGCAGCCCAATAGAGCTCGCGCGGCGGCGTCTCGACGATATTATCGCCGTCGACGATCTTGAGCGTGTCGATCGCGGGCTGACCGCACACGACACCGTCGAGGGCGCGGTCGCTCACGAGCACGTCGATAGCGTGATCGATCGCCTCGGTAGTAATGAGCGGACGAGCGCCGTCGTGGATGGCAACGTATTCAAAGCCCGCCGGAGCCGCATGCACGCCGGCACGGGTGGAATCCTGACGGGTATCGCCGGCATCGGCAAAGCTGATGGGCGTGTCATAGTCAAACGGGTCAATGGCCAGGCGGCGCATCTCGGCACGGCGCTCGGCAGGACACACCACCACGATGTGGCCGACCTTGTCGCTACGATCGAACGCGCAGATGGACCAGCTCATGAGTGGACGGCCCGCCACGTTAACGAGCTGCTTGCCACCGGGGTTACCAAAGCGCTGGCCGCTGCCGCCGGCAACGACCACGGCGCATACGGGCGCCATTATGCGTTCCCCTGTTTGGTGCCCTTCATGCGGTACAGCGAGTCCGCAAGAATGGCAGGGTTGTTAACACCAAAGTCGCCCAGGCGCTCCGGATCCTCGCTGATGTCATCCATGAGCTCCTGCAGCGAGCCGTACTCGTCGACGATCTTCTCGGCCACGCCGTCGCGCACGACGGACACGCGCGAAAGCGTGCGCAGGCCCAGCGGTGTCATGACGGAGTCCTCGTCCAGGTCGTCATAGCCCAGAACTGCCGCCACGTGCTGCGGGTCAGACAGGTCCTTAGGCGTCATGCGACTCAGCTCGGCGCGAATCTTCTCGGCGTTGGCCTCAGAGGAATCGCTTGCGTAGTCGCGGATCATCAAGTCGTATTCGGTATCCATGCTGGAGCCCGCGAGCTGCTCAAGCTGCATCTGCACGAGCTTGCCCTGGTTACCCAGCTTGACGATGCAATCCTTAAGCTCGGTCTTTGCCTGTTGCATGATCTCGAAACTCGAGAAAATGCCGGTGATGTCGGCGAGCGTGACGTAGTCGTCGAGCTCGAGGGCCGTCAGGCGCAGCAAGGAGCGGTCGAGCGACTGACGGGTGGTCTGGAGCGTGGCGACGAGCTGGTTGACCGAGCTCATGATGGTGGTGACGGGCTGGATCTCGTAGCTCTTGCCGTGAACGTACACGTTAACGACGGCGCGACGGGCCGAGACCGAGATCACGATGGCATCGGTGAGCACCGACATGCGAGCGGCAGTACGGTGACGCATGCCCGTCTCACTCGTGGCAAGCGAGGGATCGGGATTGAGGTGGAAGTTGGCGCGCAGGATCTGGGTGAGGTCGCCATCGATAACGATGGCGCCGTCCATCTTGGAAAGCTCGAACAGACGGTTCGAAGTAAACGAAATGTTGAGCGGGAAGCCGTCGTTACCGGCAGCGAGCACGTTTTCGGTGTCGCCGACGCAGATAAGGGCGCCCAGGTGACCGGCGATGATCATGTCGAGGGCGGTGCGGATCGGCTGACCAGGTGCCGTCAGGCGGATGGCCTGTTCCATACGCTTTTGCAGCTCGTTCTTATCCAAGGCATCGCTCCCATCGTATACGCTCCATAAACGCTAAATAGTTTCTCACGGTTTGTCCCTGCGGCGCTTGCGAAATCCGATGCTTACAGAATGAGCGAACACAGCTGAGAGCCCAACCCAAATCAGCTGTTCATGTGGTAGCATCGGGATTCGCATAAATGAGGGAGTAGTCGCGTGACCGGATTCGCCTCCGGTGGCGCGGTAAGTCAACACACTGGCCGATGCGGCCTGGCTTGCCTTAATGAACGAGACTCGTGGCTGTGCGCACAACGCGTACGCCACGGGTCTTTTTTGTTACTCCCCCAAGAGGTACACGCGGGCCCGCCCGCAGAGAGGGAGCCAGACTATGGGACTCGCAGAGCTCGTATTGCTCGCTATCGGCCTTTCGATGGACGCCTTTGCCGTATCCATCTGCAAGGGCCTTGGCATGAAGAAGATCAACCTTAAGGTCGCCGTAGTGCTCGGCTTGTTCTTTGGCGGCTTTCAGGCCGGCATGCCCGTAATCGGATGGGCGCTCGGCAGTCAATTCATGGGCATCATCGGACCCATCGACCATTGGATCGCCTTTATCCTGCTCGCCTTCATCGGCGGCAAAATGCTGTGGGAAGCCTTTACCGAGGACGAGGATGAAGGCGACGGCAAGGATGCCGAAAAGATTGACCTGGGCGAGTACCTGATCCTCGCCATCGCCACCTCGATTGACGCCCTGGCCGTGGGCATCTCGTTCGCCGCGCTTTCCGTCGACATCGTTCCCGCCGTGT
>URNJ01000213.1 GCA_900549215.1 uncultured Collinsella sp. | reverse complement strand
GAAATCTCGGATCCGGATGCGCTTGCGGGCGGCCCCAAGCAGCTGCTGTCGCTGGCAGCCGTGCTGGCGTTGCGCCCGCGCGTACTACTGCTCGACGAGCCCACGTCCCAGCTGGATCCCGTTGCCGAGAAGAATTTTATGCATGCGCTGTTTCGCGTGAACCGCGAGCTGGGTTGCACGGTGGTCGTGGCAACGCACCAGCCGCGCCCGATGCTCGAATACACGACGTGCGCGTATCGGATTGAGGGCGGACGCGTGTGCGAGGTGGCTGACATTGCCTCCCTGGGGCACCGTGAAGAGCTGTTTTCTGGCGAGGCGCCAGGGCGCGCCGCCTCGCGGCGTGCAAAAAACGGAGTTTTCAGCAGCGCCGGTGGATGTCGAATACTCCCAAAAATGCACGCTGGGTCGGCTACCACCCTGGCAGGGAGCTGGTTTCGATACGATCGAGCGTCCGGCTGGGTGCTGCGCGGACTCGATGCGGCGTTCTCGGCTGGCGCAGTGCATGCGGTTGTTGGCGGCAACGGCTGCGGCAAGTCGACAATGCTTTCGGTGCTAGCCAAGACGGTCAAGTTGCAACGTGGGCATATGGAGCGCGGGGCGGCCTCGGCGGCACTGCTGCCTCAGAATCCCAAGGCGTTGCTGGTTGCCGAGACGGTGCGCGACGAGCTGATGGAATGGGCTTCGACCTGCGGATATGACGAGGCTGCGGCGCGGGAGCGCGCGGCGAGCCTGGGGCTGTCGGGCCTGGATGGGCGCCACCCGTACGATCTTTCGGGCGGACAGCGTCAACTGCTTGCATTGGCAAAACTGCTGCTGATTGGCCCCGAACTGCTATTGCTCGATGAGCCCACCAAGGGCTTGGACTTGGCTAGCCGTCGCATCATCGCCCGCGCCTTGCGTGACCATGCGGAGGCTGGCGGTACCGTCATCATGGCCACGCACGATCTGGATTTTGCCGAGCAGGTTGCCGATGACATTGCCATGATGTTTGACGGTGAGATTGCCTGCATGGAGCCGCCGGCCGACTTCTTTGCCGACAACGTGTTTTATAGGGCGTAGGTGCATCGACGCCGCCGCGCTTGGGCTTACTGTTTGAGTGCCGTGTACTGCTGAAGGAGCGCCATGAGCCCAACGCGGCTGTTGACCCGCGTCTTTCGAAAGATATTCTCCAGGTGCTTTTTAACAGTGCCGGTGCTGATACAGAGTTCTTCGGCAATGGCCGCGTTGTCCATGCCCGATAGCACACGGCGGCATACGTCGATTTCGCGCGCCGAGACATCGTAGTCATGGGCGAACACCACTTCGGATGAGCTGCGGTCGGCCCGGACGCGCCATTTGGATAGGCGATTGGTAAGGTGGGGCTCGACCAGCTCCAGAATCTGGACTTCGCGGTCGGTGAAGTCGCCTTCCTCTTTTTTGCGATTGAGATTGAGCGATCCCAAAAAGCCCTCATCGTTAAAGAAACTCACGTTGACGACATGACGGCCGCCAAGGTAGTCCTTCATATAGCTACTCTCGATATCGCCGGGGCTGAGCTGGTCGGATTCGCGCAGCACCGTCGAGCGCGTGAGGTTGCGATGCGCGACGATCATATCCTGTTGCCAGTACTCTTCGGTGTAGCGCTCGAGCATCCCGGCGGGGACGTCGATGCCGAGCGGGTCGAGAAAGACGCGCGTCTTCCATTCCTGCGGGGTGGAAACGAGGTCTTTGGAAAGATCGCTCAGGAAAAACGCTGCCGACTCGTAGGGGATAAGAAAACGCAACTTCTTGAGGATGGTCGACCGGAATTCTCGGTCGTTGTCGATGGAATTAATCGAAAGCACAAGATCGTTTAAGCAGAGCCACTCGGAATCGGACAGAAAGCTCAAGATGACCTCCGATGAAATTGCGTAGGGTTTAAGCTGGCGTTTTAGCTATTTTGCGTAGTGATACTACTCCTTTTTTCGCATGATGATAAGCCGGATGCCGAATGGTTTCGGTGAAGGGTCAATCGCAAAATGTGGGCACCGAAGAGCCAGGGCCCGGCTCTCCAAGCTGTCTGAATACTCGACTAACCAAAGGAGTCATCATGGAAGAGAAGCTTCCTTCATGGCGCTGGGCGATCGTTTCGGTCGTTTGCTTGCTGTGCTTTATGGCTAACTACATGCAGTACCAGGTCTCGGCGCTCGCCGTCGAGGTCATGCCGATGCTCAACATCGATACCGTCGGCTTCTCGATGCTGTTCCTCGTCCCCATGCTTACTGCTGTCTTCTTCTCGATTCCGCTGGGCGCCCTCGGTGACCGCATCGGTTCCAAGAAGGTCGTTGCGGTCTGCACCGCAATTTCGGTTGCCGGCGGCTTCCTCCGCTGCTTTACGCTCGACTCGTTCACGATGCAGATGGTGTCGATGTTCCTGATCGGCATGGGCATCTCGGCGCTCAACGCCAACCTCATCAAGGTGCTCGGCACGTGGTTCCGCGAGCAGACCGGCTTTGCCATGGGCTTGTTCTACGCCGCTTCGTGCGTCGCCATCGTCGTCGCCCAGATCTGCGCCGGCATGTTCGGCAGCGTTTTCAACTCCTACATGGTTGCCGCTGTCGCCATGACCATCTCCTGGGTCCTTTGGATCGTACTCGACCGCGACGTGCCCGAGGGTCAGCCGCTTCCCGAGCCCGAGCCCGTGCTCGACTACCTCAAGGTCGCCATCAAGAGCCCCGGCGTGTGGCTGATCTCCATCGGCGTTGGCTTTGGCCTCGCCTCC
>URNJ01000212.1 GCA_900549215.1 uncultured Collinsella sp. | reverse complement strand
ATCATATTGGAGACGGCCCCGATGCGGTTGAGCGCATAGAAGCAGTCGAGCGCCTGCGGCGTGTTCGGCATGCAGATCGTCACGCGGTCGCCCGCGCGGATGCCTGCGGTGTAGAGCGCAAGGGCGGCGCGGTCGATGCGCGCCAGGCAGTCGTCGCGGCCGACGAGCGCCATGGTCTCGCCCAGCGGAGGACTCACCATGTTGCCGCAGACGGCGACGCGCACGGCCTGGAACACCACGCGCTTCTTAAGGTCCATCTGCTCGGGAAGCGGCTCAAGCGCGGCGTCAATGTTGACAGCCGTCCACTCGTCCACGCCCTCGAGCGCGGCCTTGGCGGCATCCAGAATGGCACCCATGCCTTCCTTGGCCAGGCCCTTGTTGACGGACTTCTCGTCATACTCAAGCGTCTCGGCCGTAGCAAAGATGGGAGCGGCGACGGTCACGGCGTCGGCCGGCATCTTGGTGCGCGGCTTAACGATGGCAGCAAGCGCATCGATCCAATCCTCGCCGTACTCGACATTACCCTCGATAAGACCCGCCTCGTGCAGCTCGGGGACCATGATCTCATCGGCAAACTGAGCATCGGACATGCCATTGATGTACTCGGCATTAACCCAATCAAGCTTCTTGGGGTCGAAGGTCGCCGGGTTCTTGGAGATGCGGTCGAGCGAGAACTTGCTGGCCAGGACATCGCGCGGGATGATCGTGGTCTCGCCGTCGAGCGACCAGCCGAGCAGCGCCAGATAGTTGACGAAGGCGTCGGACAGGTAACCGGCGTCGCGGTACTCCTCCACCGAGGTGGCGCCGTGGCGCTTGGAGAGCTTTTTGCCGTCGGCACCCAAGATCATGGAGATGTGGGCGAACGTGGGCACGGGCGCGCCGAGGGCCTCGTAGACCATGACCTGACGCGGGGTGTTGGACAGGTGGTCGTCGCCGCGGATGACATGGGTGATCTTCATCATGGCGTCGTCGACGACAGTCGCGAAGTTGTACGTGGGCGTGCCATCGGAGCGGAAGATGACAAAGTCGTCGAGCTCCTTGGCATCGAAGGTCACCTCGCCGTGGACGGCATCGTGGATAACGACGTCGCCGCGGTCCTCGGGCACCTTGATGCGAAGGACGTAGGACTCGCCGGCCTCAATGCGACGGCGGGCCTTCTCGGGATCAAGATTGCGGCAACGGCGCTGATAGCCCTGGAAGGGGTCCTTGCGCTCCTGCGCGGCCTTGCGGTCGGCGTCGAGCTGCTCCTTGGTGCAGAAGCAGGGATAGGCCTTGCCCTCGTCCCAAAGCTTCTGGGCGGCCTGCTTGTACAGGTCCAGGCGCTCGGTCTGGGCGTAGGGGCCAAAATCGCCGCCCACCTCGGGACCCTCGTCCCAGTCCAGGCCCAGCCAACGCATGGCGCGCAGGATGATCTGCGTGTTCTCGTCGGTAGAGCGGGTGGGGTCGGTGTCGTCGATGCGCAGGATGAACGTGCCGCCGTTTGCACGGGCGAAAGCCCAGTTATAGATAGCGGTGCGGGCGCCGCCGATGTGCAGCTTGCCCGTCGGTGAGGGTGCAAAGCGGACGCGAACGTCTGATGCCATGGAAATCTCCTCGATTGCAGGATGGATGTCTAACCGCATCAGTATAAAGCATCAAAGCAACCTCCGCACAAAGGGCACCGACCTACTCATTGGGGACAGACTTAAATGACCAGTCTTTGGGCAACCTGTCGGCACTTAGGCAAGGCTGATCATTTAAGTCTGTCCCCAATGAGTAATTTAAGTCTGTCCCCAATGAGTAGGTGCGGAAAGGGTGTGAATGTTTGATTTACGCGCTATGATGTGCCCTTGCATAGAGAGCCCGGCGGAATGGTAACGGTCGCCGGGACACGTTTTTGAAAGGACAATCATGTCAGAAGAACTTCGTTCCATCCCGCCCCAACACGGGTCCTTTGTTTTTACGTCGGAGTCGGTGACCGAAGGTCATCCAGATAAGATCGCTGACCAGATCAGCGACGCCGTCCTCGACGCAATCCTCTCCAAAGAAATAGAGCTCCAGGAGCAGGGCTACATCGCCCCCAACGGCGTGCCCGCCAACGTGGAGAACGTCCGCTGCGCCTGCGAGACCCTCGTGACCACCGGCACCGTCATCGTCGCCGGCGAGATTCGCACCCAGGCCTATGTCGACGTACAGGAAATCGCCCGTGGCGTCATCCGCCGCATTGGCTACAACCGTGCCAAGTTCGGTTTTGACTGCGACACCTGCGGCGTTATGAGCCTTATCCACGAGCAGTCGCCCGATATCGCCCAGGGCGTCGACGAGTCCTTCGAGACCCAGACCGGCGCTACCACCGACCCGATCGATCTGATCGGTGCCGGCGACCAGGGCATGATGTTCGGTTATGCCTCCAACGAGACCAAGACCCTCATGCCCATGCCGCACTACCTGGCAAGCCGCCTGGCCGAGCGCCTGGCCGCCGTGCGTCACGACGGTACCCTCGCCTATCTGCGTCCCGACGGCAAGACCCAGGTCACCGTGCGCTACGAGGAAGGCAAGCCTGTCGAGGTCACGACCATCGTCATCTCCACGCAGCACGCCGCCGAGATCGAGGACATGGGCAAGATCAAGGCCGACCTCATCGAGCACGTCATCACCCCGGTCATGGCCGCTGAGAACATGCCGTGGGACAACGCGGACATCTACGTGAACCCCACCGGTCGCTTTGTCGTGGGCGGCCCCATGGGCGACACGGGCCTCACCGGCCGCAAGATCATCGTCGACACCTACGGC
>URNJ01000211.1 GCA_900549215.1 uncultured Collinsella sp. | reverse complement strand
CCGCGGGCTCGGCTGCCACGGACGGCGCCGGTGCTGCCGCAGAGCCGGTCGAGGTACACGTCGCCTCGCTCAAGGGGCCGACGTCGATTGGCCTGGTGCAGTTTATGGACCAGGCGGCCGACGGTGCCACGGACAATGAGTTCGACGTTGCGATCAACACTGCCGCCGACGAGATTGTGCCCAAGGTCATTCAGGGCGATATCGATATCGCCCTGGTGCCCGCCAACGTGGCGAGCGTGCTCTACAACAAGACTGAGGGTGCGGTGCAGGTCATCGACATCAACACGCTGGGCGTGCTGAACGTTGTGACGGGCGACGCGAGTGTGGCCTCGTTTGGCGATCTGGCGGGCCATACTGTCTATATGACGGGCAAGGGCACCACGCCGGAGTACGTCATGAACTACCTGTTGGAGCGCGCGGGCCTGACCGGCCAGGTTACGCTCGAGTTTAAGAGCGAGCCCACCGAGGTGCTGTCGGCGTTGCTTGCCGATCCGTCTGCCGTGGGCGTGCTGCCGGAGCCGTTCAAGACCGCTGCCATCGCAAAGAGCGAAGGCAAGCTGTCGGCTCCGGTAAGTCTGACCGATGTGTGGGATGAGCTGGCAGGTGACACGGGTTCGCGCCTGCTGACGGGCGTGACCGTGGTGCGCCGTGCCTTTGCCGAGGAGCATCCCGAGGCCGTGGCGGAATTCCTGAGCTGCCATGCTGCGAGCGTTGAGGCCGTGAACGCGGCGCCGGCGGACTGGGCTCAGGCCGTGGTCGATGCGGGTATCGTGGATAACGCCGCGATTGCCGAAAAGGCGATTCCCGGGTGCATGCTCGTGTGCCAGACGGGGAGGGATATGAAGGCGGCGCTCGGTGGGTACCTGCAGGTGCTGGCCGATGCGGACGCGAGCGCCGTGGGCGGCAAGCTCCCGGCTGACGATTTCTACTGCATGGAGTAGCCCGTGCGTGCGTTTGCTCGACAAATGACAGAGCGTATGAAGGCGGTGGCGGCAGCAGGTGCCGTTGCCGCCTTTTGGCTTGCCGTGTGGGTGCTGATGGCGGGTTTCGTGGCGCAGCCGTTGATTTTGCCGGGGCCGGGCGCCGTCGTGGTGGCGTTGCTGCGACTGGTATGCGATGCCGGCACATGGGCGATTCTGGCAGGCTCGGGTGCGCGAATCTTGGGCGGGCTGGCGCTTGCCGCGGTGTGCGGCGGCGTACTGGCGGGAGTCTCGGTGCGATCGCTGACGTTTGCCCGCTTGGTGGCGCCGGCGCTTTCGTTTGTTAAGGCGACACCGGTTGCCTGCGTGGTGGTCCTGCTGCTCATTTGGTTGGGGTCGGCGCGCGTGAGCATTGCGGCGGTCTTTTTGATGGCACTTCCGGGCGTGTATTTTTCGTTGGTCGAGGGTTTGACGCAAGCGGATAAACCGCTGGAGCAGATGTTTCGTCTGCATGGCGTGCGGGGCTGGCGACTGTTTTGTGCCCACACCTGGCGCGAAGTCCTGCCGTTTGTGCTTTCGTGCGCCCGCGCTGTGATCGGCATGAGCTGGAAGGCTGGCGTGGCGGCGGAGCTCATCGGCATGGCGACGGACACCGTGGGCGAACGCATCTATCAGGCGAAGCTGCTCATCGAGACGGCTGATCTGCTGGCGTGGACCGTGCTGGTCGTTGCCGCCTCGTGGGCGTGTGAGCGCGTGCTGGTGTGGCTGCTGCGGGTTTCGGGACCCGTGGCGTGGCGCGCGGCCGTGCGGGCACATGGGCATGGACTGCGCGGGCGTACAGGGGCTGCGAGCGATGGTGCTGCAGCGGAGCTTGCGCTTGCCGTGGGCGACCGGGCGCCCTGGTCGCCGGCGCTCGACGGACTGGTGCTTCATGTGCCCGCCGGTGGACGCACCTGTGTGATGGGCGCTTCGGGCGTGGGCAAGTCGACGTTGCTTGCGCTGGTGGCGGGGGAGTGCGCACCGTGCTCCATGGTGTTTCAGGACGTGCGCCTGGTCGAGGACGCCTCTGCTTTGGATAACGTGCTGGTGTGCGCCGATGCACGCGTGAATGCCTCGAGTGCCGCTGCCTTGTTGCGCCTGCTGGTACCGGGGATCGATGTGCATGCCCGCGTGGCCGAGCTCTCGGGCGGGCAGCGCCGTCGCGTCGAGATTGCCCGAGCCCTGCTGTGTCCGGGCGGCGCAGTGATTCTAGACGAGCCCTTTACCGGTCTAGACATCGCTGCGCGCGACGCATGCACCGAGGTCGTGCTCGACTTGCTCGACGGCCGTATGCTGTTGCTTGCCACGCACGATTCCGCTGACGCTCGGGCCCTCAATATCTCGGACATCATCACGCTCTAAAGACTTACTCAGCAACAAATTGATCCGTTTTTTCTCCGTCCCCATGGGGTCGGGTATGGTATTCTATCTGTGGGGTAATACTTAGGAATACCAAGTAATACCAACGCCGTAGAACAAACTCCAGATGCGGGCCAATCGGGTTGCCTTCACAGCCCGTCGCCCAGCCGCGTGGCCCGCATCCATCCGCACCACCGTCGTTTCAAAAAGGAAGCGCCATGGCAGAACACATGACCCCGGTTGTCGCGAAGGTCTTGCCCGAGGAAAAGGCGGCCTTCGCGGCGGCAACCCAGCTCGTGGGCACTACGCCGTCCAACGCCATCCGCATGTTTATCGCCGCCTTCAATCGCTGCGGCACCTTTCCGTTCGACATTTCGCCCAACGGGGCCTTTGGCGCTGCGCCCGATTCTCATCAACAATGACTGTCCCAAACTGCCGGCACTTGGGGACGTTCCTTTTAATATGAGCAGGACATTGTCAAGAGGCAAAATCGGGCCT
>URNJ01000210.1 GCA_900549215.1 uncultured Collinsella sp. | reverse complement strand
GATGGCGGCGACGTGCTTGGTCGCGGCGAACTCGCAGACCACGTCGCAGACGCGCTGATCGGCGCGCAGGTTGGTAGCACCGGGTAGGCCGCCGGGTAGCACGACGCAGTCGTACTCGTCAAAGTCGATCTCATCAAAGAGCGCATCGCAGGTCACGGGGATCTGCAGCGAGCTTACGACCTCACGCGTGGGCATGATCGAGACGAGCGTGGCGCGCACGCCGCCGCGACGCATGACATCGACCATGGTCAAGCATTCAATAGTTTCAAAGCCATCGGCGGCGAGAACGGCAACGCTGGGCATGAGGGTTCCTTTCATAGGCGGCATACAATTAGCCGTCTTATACCCCGAAGACCTCCGCTTGCCACGCTCGATTTCCTAATGATTTTTCTGAGCAATGATTAAGTGGCTAGTTGCGCCTAAGGTGGACGACGGTCTCGCAGTGGAAGGTTTGCGGGAATAGGTCGACTGGCGTGATCTTTACGGGGGAGAAGGTGTCTTCTTCGACAAAGCGTTTGAGATCGCGCGCCAGGGTGGCCGGGTCGCAGCTCACGTAGGCGACATCGCGAGCACTCGTGCTGGCGATAAGGTCGATCGCCTCGGGGGCGAGGCCTGCGCGCGGGGGGTCGACCACCAAGACGTCGGCATCCTGGTCGGGGAACTCGCGCACGGCATCGCCACCGATGACGTCGACGTTGTCGAGTTTGTTGATCTCGAGGTTACGGCGCAGGTCGCGCACGGCCGGACCGTAGGCCTCGACGGCGGCAACAAAGTCGCAGCGGCGGGCGAGCGGCAGGGTAAAGGTGCCGGCACCGCAGTACAGGTCCACGGCAAGCTCGTCTTCCTGCGGGTCGAGCGCTTCCATGACAAGATCGATCAAAATCTCGGCACCCTTGGTGTTGACCTGGAAAAAAGACGGGGCAGACAAGCGCATCTGACCCTCGGCGATATTCTCGGTCCATGAGCCCTCTCCGGCGAGCATTTCGACCTTGGAGACACGGCGGGCCTTCTTTTCGCCCTTGCTCATCACGCGCACGATGCTCGTGGGGTGAGCGGCGTCCGCCAGCACGCGGGAGACCTGCGAGCGCGGAAAAGAGCCTGTGGGCGTCCAGAGCGCGACCTCGAGTGCCTTGGTGCGGCGCGATGCGCGAATGCCCACGCGTTCGAGCCCCAAGTCATGGCTGCCGCTTAGATAGTTGAGTGCGCCGACGACCGATTTGAGCGCCTTCGGGAAGCGCTTATCGAACAGCGGGCACGTATCGACGGTCACGATTTTACTGGGGTCGACACCGTGCATGCCAAGGCGCATGCGACCGTTGACGACGGTCGGTTCGAGCTCGATTTTATTGCGGTAGCCCCAGTCGTCCTTGGTGTGGCAGATGGGCTGCACCAACTCATCGACCTGCTCAGGAGCGAACTTGCCGATGCGCTCGAGCGTGGAGCGCAGGTTTTGTTCCTTGGCGGCAAGCTGTGCCGTGCGCGAGAGGTTGCCCCACGAGCAGCCGCCGCAAATGCCAACGAAGGGGCAAGGAGGCTGAATGCGATCGGGGCTTGGCTCTAGAACCTCGGTGGTGCGGGCGCGCATGAACGACTTACCGTCCTGCACGATCTCGGCCTCGGGGCTACCGGCGAGACCCCGGCCTCGGCGGTGTCGCCCGCCACGGCGCCCTGCACAAATACGGCCTTGCCGTTGTCGGCATGCGCCAGCCCGTCGGCGCCGTACGTCATCGATTCTATGGTGAGCTTCATATCCCTGCCTGTCATTCGCGTTGTTGTTCGCACCATGGTAGCAGGGAAAAGCGCCCCGCATCCGAGGCTTTCCTCAAATGCGGGGCGCTTCTACAAACTGCTTCTACAAACGACTATTTCGTCTTGCCGGTAATGAGCGTCTTAAGACCCAGGCCGATCAGACCCAGGCCCATGCGCACGCGGCCGGGGCGATGGCGCTCGATGGCCTTGGTCTTGCCAGCGGGCTTATCGCGACGGGCACTCGTCTCGGGTGCGGGCTTGGTGACCTGCGGCTCGGGCCGAGGTGCAGGTGCAGGCTCGGGCTCAATGACGGTCGCCTGGACCTCTTGGACCTTGGGTGCTACCGGCTGCGGCTCGGGCTCGGGGGCAGGTTTCGCCTCAATGACGGGCTCGGGCGCGGCCTCGGCGTTGCGATAGGCACGCTCCAGCAGGGCTTCCTGCGAGTTGAAGGGTTTCTCGCCCTCTGCACGTTCCACGGGAACCCAGGTGCCGTCGCTCGTGAGGCTGCGGGCCTTCACGTTGTCCCGCAGCTGCATACCCATGTACTCGTGTACCAGGGCGCGGCAGGTGGGGTCGAGCACGGGGAAGGCGATCTCCACGCGGTGCTCGGTGTTGCGTGTCATCATGTCTGCCGAGCTCAGATAGATCATGTCCGAGTCCACGCCAAAAGCGTAAACACGGGCGTGCTCCAAAAAGCGTCCGACGATGGAGCGGACATGCACGTTCTCGGTCTTGCCCGGAACACCGGGCTTGAGGCACGAGATGCCGCGGATGATCATGTCCACGCGGACTCCCGCGCACGATGCCTCGGCGATCTTGTCGATGACCTCGCGGTCGGTGAGCGAGTTGAGCTTAAAGAACACACGGGCGGGCTCGCCGGCGAGGGCGCGCTGGATCTCGCGATCCAGGCCGCGCATGATGAGCGGCTTCAGGCCGACCGGCGCCACGCCCAGGAAGCGGTAATCGCCGCGCAGGTTGCCTAGCGACAGGTTGCGGAAGAACAAGTTGGCGTCCTCGCCGATGCCGGGATGGGCGGTCATGAGCATAAAGTCGCTGTAGAGCTTGGCCGTCTTCTCGTTA
>URNJ01000209.1 GCA_900549215.1 uncultured Collinsella sp. | reverse complement strand
TCGACCCATTGCCCCGCGGGCGCGGGAGCCTGCTCCGGCCGTGGCCGGTACCGGCGGCAAGGCGTCGTTTACGGAGCGCTATGCCACGCTGCGTCGCGCGACGGTTGCCTATGCCCCGCCCGAGATGCTCACCGACGATATTCCCGACCTGCGCGCTTTGCGTATGTCGCCGGCGATTGACGTATACGCCGCGGCAAGCACGGTTTACGAGCTCATTGCCGGCGTCGCGCCATACGAAGCCGCGCCGAGTACTTCGGGTGCCTCGGGTTCGCGCAAAAAGACGCGCGACATCGCGAGCCCCTACCGTCTCAAGATGGACACGCGGCCCGACTATCCCATTGGTGCCCATGCGCCCGGTTGTGATTTGACTCAGCTGCTTCGTCGTGAGCCCGATGTGGCGCTCGCCGCGGCCGAGCAGGCCCAGCAGCTAGGGCTTGAGCCGGATTCCGAAGAGCTACGCGATGCGCTGGCGTTTGTCGATGCCCAGCTGTTCGACGTGGTGATGGCCTGTCTGTCCAGCCATCAAAAAGATCGTCCCGAGCCGGCGGCGGTCGAGGCGGCGCTCTCGGCGTTTTGTGACCACTATGCGCAAAATGTCGGTCGTTCGCTTCGCGGCGAGCCGCTCACGCCGTGCCCCATGGATGCGTCCGGCCGCGCGGTTCGTCGCGCGCTGATGGTCGGCGCGACGGTCGTCTGTGGCGTGGTTTGGGCTGTGGTCGTGGTTTCGGCCGCGCTGCTGGCGTCGGGCGCTCGCGTGACGGCGACTTTGGGATCGCTCGTGTGGTCTGGGTCGCTACCGGGTATTATTGCCGCACTGGCGTTGGCGCTGCCAGGCATAGCCGGCGTTGCCGCGGGGGCACTTGCGCGCGATCGGCGCTCGGGCTTCCTGCAGGGTGTGCTTGCGCTTTCTGCCTGCGAGGTTCCGGTGCTGGTTGTGGCTGCATGTAGCGTATTTTCCCAACGCGCCGTGATGGGCGGCCTTGTTGCCGCTCTGGTTGCAACCTATACGCTTACGTGGTTTTTGCTTGCGATGGGCTTTGCCTTTGAACTTCCCGCTTCGGCACCGCGACGCACAAAAGCCCAGATGGCGACTCCGCTTGTCGGTGGAGCCGCAGCTGCCCGTACTTTTGGCGGACCTGTCGAAGTATCGTCCGATTCTATTTCTACGACCAAGGAGGCCTAGGTCATGGCATCTCAAGTTGAGCTCACCCCATGCGGGGCCATGTTTGACATCTTTAAGCGCGCGGCGCATCTGAGCCATATCGAGCTGTGCGGCCTGGTGCTTTCGTCCCGTCCGCTCGCCGACGGCCGCAGCCCGCAGAGCCGAGCCGCCGATCGCTCTTGGGTTTCCCGCTTTATCGTTCGCGCGCCGGTCGGCACGCTTCAGCAGCGCTACTTTGCCGAATACGGTACCTCGGCTGCGCGTATTATGTCGCAACTGGCCCTGCGCCAGCGCAATCCCATGGACTCCACGGCTGTGATCAATATGGTGTGCGGTCCTGCAGGTGAACCGATGGTACGCGCGCTCGAAGAGTGCCACCAGGACACGAATCTCTATCGCAACGCGCTCGATCGCCTGTCCCAGGCGGCGGAACTCATGCCCGCCGAGCGCGCCGAGGCCGTGCTGGTGCTGTTTGTCGCCGTCGGTTGTTCGGCGGATGTGCGGTCCTCGGTGAACTATGCCATCGACTACGCGCACGCGACCTGTGGCGGAGGCACATCCACGCCGCGTTCGCTTGGCATGTCGATGACCGCGGGCGAACGCGAACCCGCCCCGGCGCACCCCTTGGGCTTGCTGCGCGTGCAAAACAGTTTTGTCGTGAGCGCCCCGCGCTGGATTCAGCCGAGTGAGCAGGGTGTTGAGATTGGCGCGCTGGCCACTGGTGAGGGCGATATTACCGACGTCGGCGACGATGTCTCGGCCCGCCATGCCCATATCTGGTGCGATGCTCAAAATATCTGGCACGTCGAGGACTTGTCGTCCACCAACGGAACCGTGGTGGTAAACGGGGCCACGCGCGTCTGCATTCAGGTCGAGCCCGGCCGTTCCGCCCAACTCAATCCCGGCGACGAGCTCAAGCTCGGCGAATCCACTACCTACGCCATCCTCTTCGGTGCTCTCTAGCCGGTAGATAGGGGCGTTCCTTTTCTGCCGGCTGGGGACACTCCTTGGCGCGCCAGAGCCGGTCGCCTGGGGATGGAGGGGCCATTTTGGCCCTTGGCGGTCACCCGAGGTAAACCTTTACCGCCCGCCTATATTTGCCGAAATTACACTTGACGGCGGGGTACAATAAACCCGCATGCGGATTTCCGTTGCGGGCGCTTCCCATCGCCGGGGCGTGCCCGGGAGCATCCGGCATGCGGCCTTTGCGGCGCTCGGTCATGTGCAAGACGGGTAGCTGGGCTTGTGGAGCGCGTGCAGCCCTCCTCGCCTCGGCATGCCTTCTCTCCACGCCATGTACCTGCTGCTGAGCCTGCCTGCCAGATGATTGGAAGCAACAGCGAAAATCCCATCACGCCAACATCCCGGCGATCGCCGGGGCCTGTATACCTATATGAGAGGAGAGGGGTATATGGCGCGTAAGTTTAAGTCTATGGACGGCAACGAGGCGGCCGCATATGTTTCGTATGCGTACACCGAGGTAGCGGGAATCTATCCCATTACGCCGTCCAGCCCGATGGCCGACCATGTCGACCAGTGGGCGGCCCAGGGTCGCAAAAACATCTTCGGAGAGACGGTCAAGGTCGTCGAAATGCAGTCGGAGGCCGGTGCCGCGGGTGCCGTGCACGGTTCGTTGCAGAGCGGCGCGCTGACCTCGACGTTCACCGCAT
>URNJ01000208.1 GCA_900549215.1 uncultured Collinsella sp. | reverse complement strand
CCGACGTCTTGGCGTATCGACGCATTGGCGACTTCGTCATCGACTTTGAACCGTTTGTCATTCAGGCCCTCGAGGGCGATGTGGTCGAGTACCATGGCGAGACATCGCGCCATACCATTGCCGGCTGCCCCGAGCTTTCGCTGGTGGAGGAGGGGAGTAAGGTCACCTACACCAACGCCGCCTCCGAGATTCCCCCGGCGCACATCGAGACGCTCTGCCCCGAGGGCCTGACCTACATCTTTGGCTGCGGACACGTGGGCGCCGCGACGGCGCGCGTGCTCACGGCGGCGGGCTTTGCCGTCGTGGCTTGCGACGACCGCCCCGGCACGCTGACGCCCGAATGGGTACCCGGTGTCTACGACCGTCGTCTGGTCGACTACAAGAACCTGGGCGAGCAGTGCCCCATCGGTCCGCGCGACTTGGTGGTCGTGGCCACAGCAGGCCACAAGTCCGATATCGACGTGGTGATTCAGGCCATGCGCGCCAAGCCCGCCTATCTGGGTTGCCTTGGCTCGCGCCGCAAGACGGCCTTTGTGCGGGCTCGCTTGGAGCAGGAGGGCTTTACGCAGGACCAGATCGACGGGCTGCACCTGCCGATCGGCGTTGCCATCGAGGCAGAGGATCCCGAGGAGATCGCTATCTCCATCGCCGCCGAGATGATCCACCTGCGCCGCACCAAACTCGTCCCCCGCAAGCGCTAATCGCATCCCCAACAAGCAGTTGCGGTGAAATAAGGATTGTTTAAGCCTGTTAGGCCGCCAAACAGTCCCTATTTCACCGCAACTGCTTTTTGGGACCCATTTGTGCGGGGGAGTTGTGGAGTTGTGCAGGCAGACGAGGTTTTTCTGGAAATACGCTCCCGATGCGCGTATAGTACCGATTGTTTTGTCGGCTCCTGCTGCGTCGAGTCCAAACCGCGAAATGCCATGAGCGGCGCGGATGCAGCCAGGAGGCACGAGGACAACCCATCGTGGCCACGCCCCGTGCTTAAAACCCCAAGAAGGAGTGAACAATGGCAGAAGAGAAGTATGTGCCGCGTCTGAAGACCAAGTACAACAACGAGGTCAAGCAGCAGCTTCAGGACAAGTTCCAGTACGAGAACGTCATGATGATCCCCAAGTTTGAGAAGATCGTCGTGAACATGGGTGTCGGCGAGGCCGCTACCGATTCCAAGGCCATCGACGGTGCCGTGCGCGACCTGCGCGCCATCACCGGCCAGCAGCCGATGATCACCCGTGCCCGCAAGTCCATCGCTACCTTCCGCCTGCGCGCTGGTATGCCGATCGGCTGCAAGGTTACCCTGCGTGGCGACCGTATGTGGGAGTTCTTCGATCGTCTGACCTCCGTCGCGATCCCCCGTATCCGTGACTTCCGCGGCATCTCCGCCAAGAGCTTCGACGGCCGTGGTAACTTCTCCATGGGCGTCACCGAGCAGCTCATCTTCCCCGAGATCGACTTCGACTCCGTCGATCACCAGCGTGGTATGGACATCACTTTCGTGACCACCGCCAACACCGATGAGGAGGCCAAGGCCCTTCTGGCCGCCTTCGGTTTCCCGTTCAAGAAATAGGTTCACCTGCCCTATAAGCGCCGTTCCCACAAGGGGGCGGCGCTTGGGGCGAACAATACTCTATGTGAGGAGGATATAAGTGGCTAAGACATCGATGATCGTCAAGTGCAATCGCAAGCAGAAGTTCTCTACTCGTGAGTACACGCGCTGCCAGCGCTGCGGCCGTCCGCACTCTGTGTACCGCAAGTTCGGCCTGTGCCGTGTCTGCTTCCGCGAGCTTGCACTCAAGGGCGAGCTTCCCGGCGTTAAGAAGGCCAGCTGGTAAGTCACTACCAGCGTTTCAAGCATCAGTTTGGAACAGGGAAAACGCGCTAAAAAGGCTTTGCCGTTAAGGGCGGCGAAGAACCAAGAGCACGTGTTCATCAAGAACGAAGGAGAATCTGTATGAACCTTACAGACCCGATCGCAGATATGCTTACGCGCATCCGTAACGCTAACTCTGTGAACAAGGCCACGGTCTCCATGCCGAGCAGCAAGAAGCTCGTCGAGATCGCTCGTGTTCTGCACGAGGAGGGCTACATCGAGGGCTACGATGTCGAGGACACCGTTCCCCAGAAGACTCTGCACATCACGCTTAAGTATGGTCCCAAGAAGGCTAAGGTCATCAACGGCATCCGCCGCATTTCCAAGCCGGGCCTGCGTAAGTACACCGGCGTTGCCGACATGCCCCGCGTCCGCGGTGGCCTTGGTACCGCCATTATTTCCACCAGCCATGGCGTCATGACCGACCGCGATGCTCGCAAGCACAACGTCGGCGGCGAGATCATCGCTTACGTCTGGTAATTCGCTCGGTAGGTAGAAGGAAAGGAGATCACCGTGTCTCGTATCGGTAATAAGCCTGTCCAGATTCCCGCCGGAGTCGAAGTGGCAGTCAACGGCAACAACGTTGTCGTCAAGGGCCCCAAGGGCCAGCTCGAGCTCGATGTCTTTGAGAAGCTCGCTATCAACGTCGAGGACAACGTCCTCACCGTTTCCCGTCCCGACGACGAGCGTGAGACCCGTGCCCGCCACGGCCTCACCCGTGCCCTCATCCACAACATGGTTGTTGGCGTTTCCGAGGGCTTCGAGAAGAAGCTCGAGCTCGCCGGCGTCGGTTACCGCGTGCAGCAGAAGGGCAAGAACCTCGAGTTCTCCCTGGGCTTCTCGCACCCCGTGATCGTCGAGGCTCCCGAGGGCATCACCTTCGAGGTTCCCGACAACACCCACGTGAACGTCAAGGGTATCAACAAGCAGCAGGTCGGTCAGATCGCCGCTGAGATTCGCGGCCATCGTCCTCCCGAGCCTTACAAGGGCAAGGGTATCCACTAT
>URNJ01000207.1 GCA_900549215.1 uncultured Collinsella sp. | reverse complement strand
GACCATGTTGGCAAAGCAGACAAACTTGGAGGCACCGACGGAATCCTGGTCGGCCGTGAGTTTAGCGGCATCGATGATGGTCTGGGCGGCCATAAGCACGGCGTCCATGTTGATACCGGCGCGCAGGCTGGCGACGTTGACGCTGGAGCAGACGCGGCTCGTGGTGGCGAGCGCCTGGGGGATGGACTGGATGACGCGGCGGTCGGCGTCGCCGATGCCCTTCTGGACGAGTGCAGAGAAGCCGCCCAGGTAATCGATGCCGAGTGTCTCGGCCGCGCGGTCGAGGGCGTGCGCGATGGGGGTGAGGTCCTCATCCTTGCAGCACGCGGCGATCTGCGCCACCGGGGTGACGGAAACGCGCTTGTTGACGATGGGGATACCGTACTCGCGCTCGAGGTTCTCGGCGGTTTCGACCAGATGCTCAGCCGTGTGCGTCACGTGGTCGTAGATCTTCGTGCACATGCGGTCGAGGTTCTCGTCACCGCAACCCATGAGCGAAACACCCATGGTGATGGTCCTGATGTCGAGGTTCTGTTCCTCAACCATGCCGCGGGTTTCCGCGATTTCTGCGGGCGTGATCGCCATCCTTGCGCTCCTATCTGCCAAAACGAGCATAGTCTTTTCTATTCTAACGTGCCGCACGTGCCAAGTGGCGCGTGCGGCACGTTTTGGTGCTCAGTTGTTTCCGTTGTGTTACTGCCCAAAGACCTCTTCGGCAATACGAGCGCTTTCGGCGGCGTCCTTGGCGTAGTAGTCCGCGCCGATTTGCTTGGCGTATTCGGGGGTGAGCACGGCGCCGCCCACGATGATCTTGACGCCCGGGACCTCGGCATGGAGCAGCTTGATGGTCTCCTCCATGGCGACGACCGTGGTAGTCATAAGCGCCGATAGGCCGACGAGTTTGATATCACGCTCCTTGACGGTCTTGAGTACCTCTTGCGGGTCGACGTCGCGGCCTAGGTCAAAGACGGTGTAGCCGTAGTTGTCGAGCAGCATTTTGACGATGTTCTTGCCAATATCGTGGATGTCGCCCTTGACGGTGGCCACGCAGATCTTGCCCTTGTCAGCAATCTCGCCGGCGGGCATCAGGCGTTTGATGGTATCGAAGCCCACGCGCGCGGCCTCGGCCGAGGCCATGAGCTGCGGCAGGAAGAACTTGCCCTGGTCAAAGAGGACGCCCACCTCGTCGAGGGCGGGGATAAAGTGATTGTTGATGAGGTCCATGGCGTCGTGGTCTGTCAGCAGACGCTCGGTCTCGGCAGCGATCTCGCCTTTGCGGCCCGAGACGACCATGTGGCGGATGGGGTCATCGTCAACGCTGGTGGCGGTGCCCGCGGCAGGCGCGGCATCACTCGATGCTGCCTGAGCTGCCGCCGGGTTCGCGGCGATCTTGTACGGATCGGTCCAGCCGGCGTAACGCTCGATGTATCCGGTCGAGCCCTCGTCCTCAACGCTCAGGACGCGATAGCTGTAGACGGTGTCCATAAAGCGCTTGGAACCCGGGTTCATGATGGGGGCGTCCAGGCCCGCGCCAAAAGCGGCGGCCAAAAAGACCGAGCCCAGCAGCGGGCGGGCAGGCAGGCCAAAGCTGATGTTCGACACGCCGAGCGCACATTTGACGCCCAGACGCTCCTTGCAAAGGGACATGGCGCGCAGAATCTGCTCGGCCTGGCGTTGATTGGTCGAGGCGGTCATGACCAGACAGTCGATGAGGATGCGGTCCGGTCCGATGCCGTAGCGGGCAGCCTCGGCCACGATGCGCTCGGCGATGGCGAAGCGAGCCTCGGCGGTATCGGGGATGCCGCCTTCGTCGAGCGTAAGGCCGACAACGTTGGTGCCGTAGTGGGCGACCAGCGGAAAGATCTCATCCATGATCTGCTGCTTGCCATTGACCGAGTTGATGATGGGCTTGCCGGCGTAGCGGCGCACAGCGGCCTCGACGGCTGCGGGGTCGGTGGAGTCGATCTGCAGCGGCAGCAGCGTGGAGCCTTGGAGCTGCTCAGTCGCCTGTTGGATGATCTTGACCTCGTCGATCTCGGGCAGGCCCACGTTGACGTCCAGGATGTCGGCGCCCTGCTCCTGCTGGCTGATGCCCTGGCTCACCACGTAGTCCAAATCGCCGTCGCGCAGGGCCTGCTGCAGGCGCTTTTTGCCGGTGGGGTTGATGCGCTCGCCGATGACGGCGATTTTGTGGCCATCGCAGGGGAGGTCCACGACCGTCTGGGCGCTCGTGACCGACATGCTGGGCTTGCGGTGGCGCGGACTGGGCGTGTGGTTGTCGATAAGCGTGCGCAAGGCCGCCATGTGCGTCGGCGTGGTGCCGCAGCAGCCGCCCACGACGCTCACGCCGTCGGCGATCATGCCGGCGACGGCCTCGGCGTATTCGGGGGCTTGGATATCAAAGACGGTGTTGCCGTCGTCGTCCACATGGGGGAGTCCCGCATTGGCCTGCACCATAACGGGCTTGTCGGTAACGGTGAGCATACGTGCGGCGAGTCCCCGGAGCTCGGCCGGTCCTTGGCTGCAGTTGATGCCCAAAACGTCGGCGCCGATGGCGTCGAGCGTGATGGCGGCGACCTCGGGGCTCGTGCCCAAGAAGGTGCGGCCGTCTTCCTCAAAGGTCATGGTGGCAAAGACAGGAAGGCCGGAGTTCTCGCGGCAGGCGAGGACCGCCGCCTTGATTTCGGCCAGGTCGGTCATAGTCTCGATAATAAAGAGGTCCACGCCCGCGGCGACGCCGGCGCGCACCTCCTCGGCAAAGAGGTCATAGGCCTCGTCGAAGCTGAGGGTGCCCAAGGGGCGAAGCAGCGCGCCGATGGGACCGATATCGCCGGCGACGTAGTGGGCGCCGGCCGCGCGGGCGCAGGCGACGGCGGAGGCAAAGACATCTGCCACGG
>URNJ01000206.1 GCA_900549215.1 uncultured Collinsella sp. | reverse complement strand
AACGGGGGCACTTCATTGGTCGAGGACGTTTTCAAAACCAAGCCCGGCCCCGGCCGGAAGGACCACAGACGCTACAGGTTCTTGACACCCATCGCGCGCATGGCGTTCAGGATGGCGATGATCGCCACGCCCACGTCGCCGAACACAGCAAGCCACATGTTAGCGATGCCCAGCGCTGCCAGCACAAGTATCAGCAGCTTAACGCCCAGCGCAAAGATGATGTTCTGCCAGACAATCGTCATGGTCTTGCGCGCCACACGGATCGCGTGGGAAATGTTGGACGGTTTGTCGTCCATCAGCACCACGTCGGCGGCCTCAATTGCGGCATCGGACCCCATGGCGCCCATGGCAATGCCCACATCGGCACGGGTGAGCACGGGTGCATCGTTGATGCCGTCGCCCACAAAGGCGAGCTTGCCCTTGCCCGATTCGGCTGCCAGCAATGCCTCGACACGCTCGACCTTGTCGCCCGGCAGCAGCTGCGCGTGGAACTCGTCGAGCCCCAACTGTTCGGCAACGGACGCAGCTACTTCCTCGCGGTCGCCTGTGAGCATGACGGTGCGCTTGATGCCAGCGGTGTGCAGGTCACGGATCGTCTGTTCGGCATCGGCCTTTACGGTGTCGGCAATCACGATGTGGCCGGCATACACGCCGTCCACGAGTACGTGGAGGATCGTGCCGACAACCTCACACTCCGGTGCTTCAACGCCGGCCGCGGCGAGCATCTTTTCGTTGCCAACGACGACGTGCTTGCCGTCGATGGTTGCCGTCACGCCGTGGCCCGCGTCGTTGGCGGAGTTGCTAACGCGCTTGGGGTCGACCTCGCCCTGGTAGGCGACACGCACGGACTGCGCGATGGGGTGATCGGAGAACGACTCCGCAAGAGCTGCGACTTCAAGCAGCGACTGCTCGGTGTAGCCAGCCTCGGGGTGTACCGCCACGACCGAAAACGTGCCGTTGGTGAGCGTGCCGGTCTTGTCAAAGACGACGGTGTCCACATCGGCGAGCGTCTCGAGGTAGTTAGAACCCTTGATGAGAACGCCCAGCTTGGACGCGCCGCCGATGCCGCCAAAGAAACTGAGCGGCACGCTGATCACCAACGCGCACGGGCAGCTGACGACCAAGAAGGTCAGGCCGCGCAGAATCCAGTCGGACCAGGCACCGGTGACCAGGCCACCGCCGAGCGCGAGCACCGCGGCAGCGCCGGTGACGGCGGGCGTGTAGATGCGGGCAAAGCGCGTGATGAAGTTCTCGGTGCGTGCCTTCTTTTCGCTGGCATTCTCCACGAGCTCCAGGACGCGTGCGACGGTGGACTCGCCAAAGGGCTTGGTGGTGCGCACGTGGATGAGCCCCGTCATGTTGATGCAGCCGCTGATGATATCGTCTCCGGTTTTGGCCGGGCGGGGGACCGACTCACCGGTAAGGGCGGCGGTGTCGAGCTGGGTTTCGCCCTCGACGATGACGCCGTCGATAGGCACGCGCTCGCCGGGCTTGACCACGATCACGGTGCCGACCGCGATGTCATCGGGGAAGACCTGTTCGAGTGAGCCGTCGGACTGCTCGACGTTGGCGTAGTCGGGCGCGATGTCCATCATGGCGCTGATCGATTTACGGCTCTTGCCCACGGCGTATGCCTGGAACAGCTCGCCGACCTGGTAGAACAGCATGACGGCGGCGCCTTCGGCCATGTGCGGGTCGGTGTCGGGGAAGAGCACCATGGCAAACGCGCCGATGGTCGCGACGGCCATGAGGAAGCTCTCGTCGAACGCCTTGCCGCGGCGGATGTTGTTGTATGCCTTTTGGAGCACGTCGTAGCCGGCAATCAAAAAAGGCACGAGGAACAGTGTGAAGCTGGCGTAGATGTCGCCCGGGGTGCCGAATGCGGCAGTGAGGGTGCCGAGCTCATCGAGGGCGTACACCACCGCAAAAATGCCTAGCGCTACCAGGATACGATTGCGCTTATGCTCAAGGGACTCTTTCTTCTTACGCTTCTTCTTTTTCTTTTTGGGATCGGCGGTGGTCATGACTCGTATCCTCCCATTTGAATGAATGAACACTCGCTCATATAATTTCGCGAGCAAAGGCCGCGGCAAGCGCGGCCTTGCAGGTTGGCGTAAACCCGGGCTAGAGAATGATCTCGCAGTCCGGTTCGGCGTCGGCCGTAAACTCTACAACGCGGTTGAGTACCTCGTCGAACTCGGCGTCATCGGCTTCGAGCGTCAACTTCTGGGTCATAAAGTTGACGGACACGGATTTGACGCCCTCGAGCTTGGCCAGCTCGTCCTGAAGCTCACGCGCGCAGTTGGCGCAGTCGATCTCGTCGAGTTTAAACTGCTTTTTCATGGTGGGTTCCTTTCTCTGTATTTGCGGCTTGGGTGCAGGCCGCGCTGGTACCGTGGTTGGTCGCTATTCGCAGATGTGGCTCATGCCTTGGTTGAGCATGGTGTAGACATGGTCGTCGGCGAGCGAGTAGCGGACGTTTTTACCCTCGCGGCGGAAGTTCACGAGATGTGCCGCGCGCAGGGCGGAGAGTTGGTGCGAGACGGCGGACTTCGTCATGCCGAGCAGTTCGGCGAGGTCGCACACGCAGAGGTCGGCGCGGTCGAGCGCCAGGAGCAGTTTGACGCGCGTCGCGTCGCCGAATACCTTGAAGAAATCGGCGAGGGAGAGGAGGAACCCCTCCGCCGGTGCGTCCGCGCGCAGGGAGGCGAGGAGCGCTTCATGATGATGGGTCTCCGAACAGAGCGGCGTTTTCGTTTCCATGTGTGCCTCCGTTATGTTGCTTTATTTTTGAACAGTTGAGCAATCGTTCAACTGTTTACGGGTCTATTATATGCAGTCGATCGGTTGTTGTCAAGAGGAAAAACAAAAAATCTTTACTTTTTTCGGGGGGAATGATAAGATGAGGGAGAAGTTTTCGAAAAACGGGGGTACCGA
>URNJ01000205.1 GCA_900549215.1 uncultured Collinsella sp. | reverse complement strand
ATGAGCGTGTCAACGCCACCGTTGGCAAGCAGGCCCGCCAAGGCGCCGTGGCCGGTGCCACCGGTGCCTACGACCTGCTCGTTGAGCACCTTGCCATCCTGGATGTCGTAGATCTTGAACTGCTCGCTGCGGCCAAAGTGCATAAAGATGTTGCCGTTGTCGTACGTCGTTGCCACCCTCATGGTGCCGATCTCCTTTGCTGGCCATGCGGCCGTCGTCGTGGTGATGGGGGAGTATGCGATATTACCGCCCTCGATACTTAGCGCCCGCCCGTTGACTAACGCGTTTGCCACCTTGCGATGTGCGCGGCTGCAGATGGCCGCCACGGTGGCACGAGCGATACCCATGTGCTGGGCGACGGTCTGCTGATTGAGGCCTTCCAGGTCGCACAGCCGCAGGACTTCGAGCTCGTCGACCGTCATCTCGATGGCGTCTCCGCTGGCAAGGCCGTCAGGGGTAAAGCCGCGATATTCAGGGATGATCCCAACGCGGCGCAATTTTTCGTGTCTTCCTGCCATGCACTCTCCAAATTTGACATATGTCAACAATAGAATAGCGAACGTGCGGATTTGCGCAAGAAATTTCTGGCATATGTCAGAAAATGAGGGCTTATGTTTGGGCTGTGGGGTCGCGTGCGCCTGGGCTACAATGAATCTCGCTTATAGGCGACTGACAGGAGGGTCAATGAGCAAGGCTGATCAACAGTTTGTAGCCATGTGCCGCGATATTCTGGACCATGGCACCACCACCGAGGGACAAAAGGTCCGACCGGTGTGGGAGGACGGCACCCCTGCCTATACCATTAAAAACTTTGGCGTTACGGCTCGCTACGACCTGCGTGAGGAGTTCCCCGCGCTCACCCTACGCCGTACGGCGCTTAAGTCTGCCATGGACGAGATCCTGTGGATCTATCAAAAGAAGTCCAATAATGTTCATGACCTCAACAGTCATATTTGGGATGAGTGGGCCGACGAGACCGGCTCCATCGGCAAGGCCTACGGGTACCAGATTGGCCAGAAGAGCCATTATGCCGAGGGCGATTTCGACCAGATGGATCGTGTGCTGTACGATCTTAAGCATACGCCGTACAGCCGCCGTATCATGACCAACACGTATGTGTTTAACGATCTGTCCGAGATGCACCTGTATCCATGCGCCTACAGCGTGACCTATAACGTCACGCAGCGCCCGCAGGACGATAAACCCACACTCAACATGATTCTCAACCAGCGCAGCCAGGACATTTTGGCCGCGAACAACTGGAATGTGTGCCAGTATGCCATCTTGCTGATGATGGTCGCACAGTCGGTCGATATGATTCCCGGTGAGCTGCTGCATGTGATCGCCGATGCCCATATTTACGACCGTCATGTCGATATCGTCCGCGAACTTATCGAGCGTCCGCAGTTTGCGGCGCCTAAGGTAACGCTCAACCCCGATGTGCATGACTTCTATGCGTTTACGACCGACGATCTGATTGTCGAGGGCTACGAGCACGGCCCGCAGGTCAAGAACATCCCCATTGCGGTATAGGTGGTGGGCATGACGTGTAAGCTTTCTGCCATCGTCGCCGTGTGTGACGATTGGGGCATTGGGTGCGAGGGCGACATGGTGGTGTCCAATCGCGCCGATATGCGCCATTTTGTGGCGTGCACCAAAGGTTGCCCGGTCATTATGGGGCGCAAGACCCTGCTGAGTTTTCCCGGCGGGCGTCCGCTTAAGAACCGCCGCAATATCGTGCTTACGCGCGACGATAGCTTTGCGCCCGAGGGCGTTGACGTGGTGCATAGCGTTGACGAGGCGCTCGCCGCGGTAGCCGATGAGCCTGTTGCCTGGGTGATCGGTGGCGGTGAGGTGTATCGGCAGTTTTTGCCGTATTGCGCCGAGGCCGAGGTCACGCACAACCATTGCGCCCATGCCGTGGACACGTACTTTCCCAATCTGGATGCCGATCCTGCGTGGGAGATTGCGCAGTGTAGCGGGGTCGCGACGATTGCCTCTGGCGAGGGTGACGAGGGCGTTGATTATGAGTTCGTGACGTATCGTCGCATCGAGGCGTAAAACCGATTATCCCTTCGGTATTATCGGGATGAAATGAATGACGGGGCGGCGCATGGCGTTGCCCCGATATTTGTATAGGTGCTGTAAAGAAGGGTGCGGGCAGGCTGCTATGACTGATGCCGTTGAGGTTCTGCGAATTGATTCGCTCGAGGACGAGCGGCTCGATGCCTACGTGCGACTGACCGAGCGTGAGCTGCGCTGCGTGCTAGAGCCGCAAAAGGGCATCTTTATCGCCGAGAGTGCCAAGGTTATTGAGCGCGCGGTGCGTGCCGGATACGAGCCGGTGAGCTTTCTTTTGGGCGAACGCTGGCTCGACCAGATGATGCCGCTGTTTGAGCGCCTGGTTGTGCGCGGGGGCGCAGGTCCGGTTCCTGTGTTCGTGGCTTCCATGGAACTCATGGAGCAGCTGACGGGCTTTAACGTGACGCGCGGTGCGCTCGCGGCGTTTCGTCGCCCGCGGCAGATTCCGGTTGATGAGTTCTTGGGTGGCGTCGTCGAGGCGGCGGGGGAGCGCCCGGTGCGCGTGTGCGTGCTCGAGGGTATTGTCGATCACACCAACGTCGGCGCGATTTTCCGCTCGGCTGCCGCATTGAACGTTGACGGTATTTTGGTCAGTCCGACGTGCTGCGACCCGCTGTACCGTCGCTCGGCCCGCGTGAGCATGGGCACGGTGTTTCAGGTGCCGTGGACGCGTATTGGCAGCGAGGCTCGTGTGTGGCCGCACGATGGCCTGGCGGCACTGCACGAAGCCGGTTTTTCGTGCGCTGCGATGGCGCTGACGGACGACTCCGTTTCGCTGGACGATCCTGCGCTGCAGGAGGTTGATCGCCTGGCGATCTTTATGGGCACCGAGGGTGCCGGCCTGGGCGCCAAGACTATC
>URNJ01000204.1 GCA_900549215.1 uncultured Collinsella sp. | reverse complement strand
CATCCACAGCGCCTCGTCCTGCGCCGTCACAAACTCCGGCTCAAACGGGCGGTTGAACACATACTCGTCCACCACATACTTGGCAACGTTAAAGCCACTGTTAGTGACATAGTAGTTGCTGCGGCCCTGGCGCGTGTTGAAATCGAAGAACTTAAACGAGCCGTCGCGCTCGTCGTACTTAACGTCAAAGTTGGAATAGCCCACAAAGTGAAGGTCCTCGAGTAGCTTGCGCACGCCGCCCATGAGCTCGTCATTGGGCTCGGTGATGATACAGGCGTGGTTGCCGACGCCGTGAGGCTGATGCTCCTCGAGCAGCACATGGCCCAGGCACATCATGCGCACCTTGCCGTTGCGGTCGGAATAGCTGGTGAGCACGCGCATGTACTCGTCGTTGCCGGGCACGCGATCCTGCAAGATCAGGTCGTCAGTGTAGCCGCTGGCATACGAATCGCGAATGACCTGTTCCAGCTCGGCGCGGTCGGCAATCTCATAGGCCTTCTTCTGGCCCTCGAACTCGTGCTGCCACCACATGATGCCGTCAGAAGGCTTCAGAATCATCGGGTAGGGAAAATCGATCTGGTCGAGCACTTCGGCAGGCGCCTCACCCTGGGCGTTCAGCATCGCCATGGTGAAGGTAAAGGTATGCGGATAGGGCACGCCATGCTTCTCGCACAGCTCGTAGAAGATCTCCTTCTTCTGGCACTGCTCAAGCATGCTATAGGGAGCGTAAGGCGCGACGATGTTATCCGCCAACTCATGGGCATCCTTGGCTTGAGCCACGAGAGCGACATAGTTGTCGCCACAGCCCACAAGGACAATCGTCTTATCGGCATGCGCTTGGGCAATGCCGTTGACGGTTTTGAGCATCACGGGCATGGTATCGATATCCACGTTGGGCGTGTAGTCGATAATCTGGCTGCGGTACGCGGGACCCGTCTGGTACTTGCCAAAGACCAGACTCTTGACCTGGTACTCCTCGTAGAAGGCGCGCGCCACCGAATAGGCGTTGATGTCGCCACCGAGCAGCACGGGAATGAACTCGCGCTCTGTAAACTGCAATGCCATGGAAACTTCCTATCATGAACTGCCCACACAACGGGCGGTCTTTGCGCAACTGATTTATTTTAGCGTGCCAAGCCGCCGGCGCCCAAAGCTCCACCGTATCTATGGCAATCGATGTAATCGTCCAGCACGAAGGCGGCGCTCACCGTTGTATGACAATGGGCAATGAACCTACCGTTGTTGTAGGATTCAGCGTATTGACATCCTCGAGCGAAAGGCGCACACGTGCCCCAAGACCATCCGACCGATAATCCCATCCTCAATGCTGCGAAGCGCGAGCTGGTGGAACGCGCGAAAGCGACCGCTCCCCTGTGCACGGCAAACGACGCCTACAACGGACCCGCCCGCATCGTCTCGATCAACACGTCGGCACACAAGGGCACACGCAAGTCGCCCGTCGCCGATGGACGCGACACCGTTATAGAGCAATTCGGCCTCGCCTCCGACGCACACGCCGGGCATTGGCACCGTCAGGTTTCCTTTTTGGCCGCAGAGTCCATCCAGACGGCGCAGGCTCGCGGACTCGATGTGCGCGAGGGTGACTTTGGAGAAAACTTCACCACCCAGGGCATCAATCTACTCTCGCTCCCCTTGGGCACACAGCTCAAGCTTGGAAGCGACGTGCTCGTCGAAATCAGCCAAATCGGCAAGGTCTGCCACACCCGTTGCGCCATCTACTATCTCGCCGGCGACTGTATCTTTCCCCACGAGGGCATTTTTGGCGTGGTCCTAAAGGGCGGAGAGGTCCATACCGGCGACGATATCCAGGTAGTCAAACTCGGCGACGGCTCCTGTTCGTTCACCCCCGCCGAGGCCCTCGAAGAGATTGAGCAGGCTCACCAGAAGGGCACGCTGTAGTTATAAAACCCCACGTTGAGATGGCTTTTACAGCCCAAAACTCCTCTCAAACAGGGCTCTGTAACGTTAAAGTTGAACTCTATGGTTTCTCAACAATTCATCATAACTGCAGGTCAAAGCCAAAGCCTCAAGTTCAACTTGACCCTTTGGGACCTTTAAGGTTCAAGTTGAGGTCGAAAGCAGTAGTAGAATACCGTTCGAACCATAACCTACGATTGATTGCAGAGGGACTGGATGCAGCATTCGAATCATCGCACCGCAGCGCTCATTGCGTCGAAGCCGGCTCGTATCATCACGAGCGCCGCGCTCGCCGTTGCGCTGACGGCCACGCCGATGCTCTCCCCCGTTGCGGCGTATGCCGCCTCGCAGGCAACGCAGGACCAGCTTTCCGCAGCCCAGCAGAAGATCGAAGCCGCCACGAGCGCCTACAACGACGCCCGCACCAAACTCGATGACCTGCAAAAGCAGATTGACTCCAATGAGGCAAGCATCGAGGAAATCGAGGCCAAGCTTCCCGAGCAGCAGGCCAAGGCAAGCTCCGCCATGCGCGATCTGTACAAGTATCAGAAGGGCACCAATCCCATCGTGAGCTTCCTGGTCAACGCACAGAGCCTGGGTGAGTTCATCACGACCTGCAAATACACCAACCAGATCACGAGCTCGAGCGTCGACGAGATCGAACAGCTCAATAACATGCAAACCGAACTCGAGCAGAACAAGGCTGAGCTCCAGCAGGCCAAGTCTCAGCTTGAGGCAGAGCAGAAAAACGCCGAGGATGCGCTGGCGCAGGCCCAGCAGCTCCGCAGCGAGGCACAGGCAAAAGCCGAGCAGGAAAATGCCGCCGGGCTTGCCAAGCTTGAGGCCGATAAGGCCGCTGCCGCCGAGAAGCTCTCGGGCGAGGGCGTGAGCGGCAACAACTCCAACAGCCAGGCCAATAACGCCAACACCACTATCGACACCACGGTGAACAACTCCAATACCGGCAACTCCGATTACGACTCGTTTATCAACGAGTGGACGAGACGCATCGGTAAGCGTGG
>URNJ01000203.1 GCA_900549215.1 uncultured Collinsella sp. | reverse complement strand
CCGCCGCGACTACGTGTCCGCCGTTGACGCCAGCGCCGGGTCCCATGTCGATCACGTAGTCGGCGGCACGGATTGTATCCTCGTCGTGTTCGACGACGATAACGGTATTGCCGATATCGCGCAGGCGCTCGAGCGTCTTGATCAGGCGCTCGTTGTCACGCTGATGAAGACCGATCGAGGGCTCGTCCAGAATATAGAGCACGCCCATGAGACCCGCGCCGATCTGCGTTGCCAGTCGAATACGCTGTGCCTCGCCACCGGAAAGCGTCGCCGAGGCACGATCGAGCGTCAGATAGTCGAGTCCAACATCGACCAGAAAACGCAGGCGCTCCAGGATTTCCTTGACGATGCGTCCGCCGATAAACCGTTGACGCTCGGTGAGTTCCAAGCCCTCAAAAAACTCGAGCGACTCACGGCACGACAGGCAACAAACCTCGTAAATGGACTTGCCGCCCACGGTGACGGCGAGCATCTCAGGGCGCAAACGAGCGCCGTGGCAGCTCGAGCACGGTTCCTCGCGAATGTACTTCTCCAGGCGCGCCTTGGTGTTCTCGTTCGTCGTCTCGGTATAGCGTTCGTACAGGATGTTGCGAACGCCCGAAAACTTGGTATCCCACTGGCTGCGACGTCCGTCGAGCTTTTGGTAGTCGACCGAGATCTTCGTATCGCCCAGGCCATCCAAGAATGCACGACGCACGCGAGGGGGCAAGTCCTCCCACGGCGTATCGGCGCTCACCTTAAAGTGTTTGCAGACCGCAGCAAAAATCTGCGGATAGTAGTTCGAATTGCCAAACAGGCTACCAAAGACTCCGTCGGCAATGGACTTCGAGGGGTCCTCAATCAGCGCCTCGGCATCAACGGTTTTCTTAAAGCCCAGGCCGTCGCACTCAGGACATGCGCCATAGGGAGCGTTGAACGAAAAATCACGCGGCTGAAGATCGTCAATGGAGTGTCCATGCTCCGGGCACGCCAAGGCCAACGAATACTCCAGCAGCTCGCCCTCGGTCCCCTCGGGAGCATCACGATCGGGCAGCATGTACACGTTTACATTGCCGTGAGCCAGCGCGGTCGCCTGCTCAACAGACTCGGCGATACGGCCCAGAGAGTTCTCACGGATCACGATGCGATCGACCACGACCTCGATATCGTGCTTGAACTTCTTGTCCAGATCGATCGGATCGTCGAGCGAGCGCACTTCACCGTCGACACGCACGCGGCTAAAGCCCTCGGCGCGAAGGTCCTCAAACAGCTTGGTGTACTCGCCTTTTCGCCCGCGCACCACCGGCGCCAGCACAAACGCGCGGCGACCCTCCCCCGCCGCCAAGACCTTGTCGGCAACCTGGTCGGTCGTCTGGCGCTCAATGACGCGGCCGCATTCGGGACAGTGCGGGGTGCCCACACGAGCGAACAGCAGGCGCAGATAGTCATAAATCTCGGTTACGGTGCCAACCGTCGAGCGAGGGTTTTTAGACGTCGTCTTTTGGTCAATCGACACCGCCGGCGAAAGGCCGTCGATTGAATCCAAGTCGGGTTTGTCCATCTGGCCCAAGAACTGGCGTGCATAGCTCGAAAGGCTCTCGACGTATCGACGCTGGCCCTCGGCATAGATAGTGTCAAATGCCAGCGAACTCTTGCCCGAGCCAGAAAGACCGGTAATGACCACGAGTTGGTCACGCGGAATGGAAACATCGATATCACGGAGGTTGTGCTCACGAGCGCCGCGAATAACGATAGAAGAATCAGACATGGAAGCTCCTTGCCTCCTATTGCATCGAATCATACTGTCGATGAGTTTAGCGCACTCGACGCGCACAGATGTTCGTAATACAAGATTCGCAGACCTTTAGCTTTGCGTATCGGGCGCTTTGTCTCTCGAAATGCCGTGGAAAGGTTACAGTAATCTAATTACTGAACTTAATTTGCCGTAACAGAGGAACGTCCATGACCGAAGATATCCCCCTTGAAATCACTTCGAGCGACATGGCCAATCTGCCCATATTCATCGCCGCCCTTATCGTAGCCGCCGTCGTCGTGCGCGTGTATTTTTCAATCAAACACAATGAAAAGCCACCCATTGCCCGCGCCTTTTGGTGCGCGACGCTCCTTATTCCGCTCGGTGTGGTGGCTGCCTGGATTACGAATCAAGTGCTTGTAAACGAGGACAGTTCCCTATGGATCCTTTCCTATTCAGCGCTCGGTGCCGCTGCCGTCATGCTCCTTGTCGAGCCCTTGGTATCGAGATTCACCGACCAATCCGATTTCGCAACGGGAACGATTGCTTGCACCTGTCGCGACGTTCTCGTCATCGCCGCGGTTTCGGTGCTCTCGTTCGTTTCGCTCGAAATCGCCTGCAACGACACGTTCTATCGCATTCCAGCAAACTCATTTGGTTTTTCCGTCGGGCTGCTCGCGACGATCCTGCTCTCTCTTTATTTGCTAGGACAACGGCACGGAGGGGTCATGACCCTTGTGCCCATCGTCTGCTGCATCCTTGGCATTGCCGAGCACTTCGTCGTGACATTTAAAGGCGAAGCCATCCTGCCGAGCGATATTTTGGCCCTGGGCACCGCAGCGGAGGTAAGCGAAGGATACGAGTTCGCCTTTACCGCCGGTATCGTCACATCGCTCGCGCTGCTCGAAATCTCCTTTGGGCTTCTTTCGCTCATCCGGCCGCGAAAACTCCGTACGCCCTCTCGCGTCTTTCCCGTCATTGCCGGCAATCTCTGTGCCTTCCTGCTGGTGACTGCCGTGGGTCTCTCTAGCTTTTCCAGCATCGACTTGGAACAGGCGCTCGACTTTGGATTTGACCGTTGGCAGCCTATTACGACGTATGTGTCTCAGGGCTTTCTCACCTCGTTCACCGAAATGGTCAACGAACTGCCCATAGAAAAGCCCGCAGGCTATACGTCTGATGAAGCCCAGGACATCGAGCGGGAGCTCGCCGCCGCCTATGACAGCACGTATGGCTCCC
>URNJ01000202.1 GCA_900549215.1 uncultured Collinsella sp. | reverse complement strand
GTCGGCCCGCGCCTGGCGCTTGCTGTGCTTTCCACCTATACCGTGGGACAGCTGTATTCCCTGGTGATGGCCGAGGACGACAAGGGCATGGCCAAGGTACCCGGTGTGGGTAAAAAGACAGCTCAGCGCCTGATCCTGGAACTCAAGAGCACCTTTGCCAAGGATAAGGGCTTTGTGCCGGTCGACGTGATTCCCGGCCAGGTTGCGATGCCGGTTCCCGCCGCCGCTCCTTCGGCGATCGATGACGCCCGTGCGGCGCTCCTTTCCATGGGCTTTAGCCCGCAGGAGACCGATGTTGCCCTGAGCGGGTATGATGGGCAGAATATGCGTGTCGAGGATCTGCTCGGCGCGGCGCTTAAGCGACTCGGAATGGATGCGTGATGTGGGAAGCCGATGACTCTCAGGACCTGTGGGCGACGCCCGGCAACTCGCCGGCGGCATCCATGGCGCACGGCGAGCGCATGGTGGGCTCGGAGCTGACGGCCGAGGACCTCGATGTCGACCGCACTTTGCGCCCCCAGCGCCTGGACGACTACTGTGGCCAGGAGCACATCAAGCAGAGCCTGCGCGTGTTGATCGAAGCGGCGCAGAGCCGTGGCGAGACGCTCGACCACGTGATTTTCTCGGGTCCTCCGGGCCTGGGCAAGACCACGCTGGCCACCGTTATCGCCAACGAGCTGGGCGCTCAGATCAAGACCACGAGTGGCCCGGCCATCGCGCGTACGGGCGACCTGGCGGCCATCCTTACCAACTTGCAGCCGGGTGACGTGTTGTTTATCGACGAGATCCACCGTCTTAACCGCTCGGTCGAGGAGGTCCTGTATCCCGCTATGGAGGACTTTGCACTCGATATCGTGATCGGTAAAGGCCCGGCCGCACGATCGATTCGCCTGGATATTCCCAAGTTTACGTTGGT
The DNA here is from genome assembly GCA_900549215.1 of uncultured Collinsella sp. Lineage (GTDB taxonomy): Bacteria > Actinomycetota > Coriobacteriia > Coriobacteriales > Coriobacteriaceae > Collinsella. The sequence goes on along the minus strand of URNJ01000202.1, from coordinate 2,067 downwards.
AGCGGCAACGACCCGCTCAGGCATGTTGACAGGCCCGTTGCGCGACCGCTTTGGCATTTCATATCGCCTGGATTACTACACGGTCGAGGAGCTCGCGCAGATTGTGACGCGCTCGGCGACTATCCTGGGCGTGACGATCGACCATCCCAGTGCACTCGAGATCGGCTCGCGTTCGCGCGGCACGCCACGTCTTGCCAACCGCCTGCTCAAGCGCGTGCGCGACTATGCGCAGGTGCGCGGCAACGGTCCCATTGAGCTCGATATCTGCCGTCAGGCACTCGAGTTCTTCGAGATCGACGAGCTCGGTCTGGACTGGATGGATATTCGCATTTTGGAGACGCTCGCCAAGACGTTCTCCGGTCGTGCCGTGGGACTTACGACCCTTGCCAGCGCGGTGGGCGAGGACCCGGGCACGCTCGAGGATGTCTATGAGCCCTATCTGTTGCAGTGCGGCTTGATGATTCGCACGCCTCAGGGTCGTCAGGCAACGCTTCGCACCTTTGAGCACCTGGGGATTGAACCTACCGTTTAGGGCGCTTTGTTTTGGCTAGTCTGTAGGCTATCGCTGAGCATTGGATAAACATATCGCCATTCATCGGTTACGGGTGTTTTACTATTGCGCGCCCGTGCTATGCTGAATTGGTCTTTTTCTCATTCGGTAACGAAAGGACCGCCCATGCCTACTGACATCGAAATCGCACGTTCCGTCACGCCGCTGCCCATTACCGAGGTGGCCAAGAACGCCGGCGTCGACGTTAAGCACCTGATTCCGTACGGCTTCGACAAGGCTAAGGTCGACTATTCACTGCTCAACGAGCCGACTGATCACCAGGCTAAGCTCGTCCTCGTGACCGCTATCAACCCAACGCCTGCGGGTGAGGGCAAGACCACCACGACCATCGGTCTGGCCGACGGCCTGCGTCGTCGCGGCGTCAAGAGTGCCGTGGCCCTGCGCGAGCCTTCGCTCGGCCCCGTCTTTGGCGTTAAGGGCGGTGCTGCCGGCGGCGGCTGGGCTCAGGTCATCCCCATGGAGGATATTAACCTGCACTTTACCGGTGACTTCCATGCCATCGGTGCTGCCAACAACCTGCTGGCCGCCATGCTCGACAACCACATCCAGCAGGGCAATCAGCTCGGTATTGACGTTAAGCGCATTACTTGGAAGCGCGTCGTCGATATGAACGACCGTCAGCTGCGCCACGTTATCGACGGCATTGGCGGTAAGGCCCAGGGCGTGCCGCGCGAGGACGGCTTCGATATCACCGTCGCCTCCGAGGTCATGGCAATCCTGTGCCTGTCTACGAGCATCAGCGACCTCAAGGAACGCTTGGGTGAGATCGTCGTCGGCTACAGCTTTGCCGGCGAGCCCGTCCGTGCCCGCGACCTTAAGGCCCAGGGTGCCATGGCCGCGTTGCTTAAGGACGCGCTCAAGCCCAACCTGGTGCAAACGCTCGAGGGCACGCCCGCGTTTGTCCACGGCGGTCCCTTCGCCAACATTGCCCACGGCTGCAACTCTATCATGGCCACGCGTATGGCGATGCGCTTTGGCGATGTCGCCATTACCGAGGCCGGCTTCGGTGCCGATCTGGGTGCCGAGAAGTTCCTCGACATTAAGTGCCGCATGACGGGCGTTCGCCCCAGCGCTGTCGTGGTCGTCGCCACTGCCCGCGCGCTTAAGTACAACGGCGGTGTCGCCAAGGCCGACCTCAACGAGGAGAACCTCGAGGCCCTCGAAAAGGGCCTGCCCAACCTGCTCCAGCACGTGGCAAATATCACCGAGGTCTACGGCCTGCCCTGTGTGGTGGCCGTCAACCGTTTCCCCACCGACACCGAGGCGGAGCTGGAGCTGGTGGAGAACCGGTGCCGCGCACTGGGGGTGAACGTAGCCCTCTCCGAGGTGTGGGCCAAGGGCGGCGAGGGTGGCGTTGCCCTGGCCGAGGAGGTCATCCGCCTCTGCGATGCGCCCAACCACTTCACCTTCTCCTACGAGCTGGACGCCTCCATTGAGGACAAGCTGGCCGCTATCGTAACGAAGGTCTATCACGGCGACGGCGTGGTGCTCACCCC
>URNJ01000201.1 GCA_900549215.1 uncultured Collinsella sp. | reverse complement strand
CTGCCGCTCGATGACCGGCAACTGCAAGACGCTGGCGCTGCTCGCCGACGAGCCCGGCTTTGTCCGCATGAATCCCGCGGACGCCCAGGCACGCGGCATCAAGAATGGCGACATCGTCTCGATTCACAGCCGCCGCGGCCAGGTATACAGCCGCGCCGACGTGAGCGATCGCATCAATAAGGGCACGGTCTACATGACCTACCAGTGGTGGATCGGCAAATGCAACGAGCTGACCATTCACAAGGTCGACCCGGTCTCGCATACGCCCGAGGACAAGTTCTCCGCCTGCCAGGTCGACGCCATTGCCGACCAGGTTTGGGCTGAGGGCGAGGTGGAGCGTCAGTACACCGAGCTCAAGCAGGCTCTGGTGGACGCCGCCGCTCCCCAGGACGTTGAGCCCGGTGCCGCCAAGTTCGACGACGAGACGCACGTGAACCAAATCGTGTAGTCCCGTTCTCGTTGGCTTTTTGGGCCGGGCGTCCAAGCGCATCGGACGCCCGGCCCGTTATTTTGAAAGGAAGTGGGGATGAACCGCTTCATCGATATCAACCCGGAGAGGTGCATCGGCTGCGGAACATGCCAGTCCGCCTGTGCAGATGCCCACCGGATGCAGGGTCTTCAGGACACGCCGCGTCTGGCGCTCGTGAAGACCGGCGGCATTTCGGCCGCCCTGGCCTGCCACCATTGCGAGGGTGCCCCTTGCGCCGAGGTCTGCCCGGTGAACGCCATCGAGCACGATGGCGACCGCATCCACGTTAAGGAGCAGGAGTGCATCGGGTGCAGGCTGTGCGCCATCGCGTGCCCCTTCGGCGCCATCCATCCGGACGGCACGTCTATTGCCGGTGTCGCAGGCATGTGCGACCCGACGCCTTCGTACCCTAAGTCCCTGAGCAGCCTGCTTACGTGGGCGCCCGGCCAGTACACCTGTGCCGTCAAGTGCGACCTGTGCGCCTTCGACCCCGAGGGTCCGCACTGCGTGGCGGCGTGCCCCACCAAGGCGCTGACCGTCATGGGCGGCGCGGCCGATCGCGAGCTCGACGAGGCCAAGCGCCTGCGCTCGATCGAAAACGGTCCGGTCGTCGACGTTACCGCTGTGGCCCAGGGCCTCTCCGAGAAAGCAGAAGGGAGCGTAAACAATGGATAGCATGACGCTGTTTATCGCATCGCTTGCCGTCTCGTGCATCGGTGCGCTCGCCTCGGTTCTGCTGATCAAGGCCGATAACGCCGCCAAGACCGCCGGCTGCCTTATCGGCGCCGTCGCCGCGGTGCTTTCGTTTGTGGCCGGTATCCAGGCCGTGCTTGGCGACGTTTCGTCCCTCAACACGGCCTTCTTTTTCCCGTTCGCCCGTCTCGAGCTCTTGCTCAACGGCCTTGCGGGCCTGATCGTGGTCCTCATCTCGATCCTCGCCTTTGCGGGCTTCATCTACGGTCTGTCCTACTTCGACGAGTACCCGGGCAAGGTCGGGCGCGCCGGCTTCTTCATGAACACCTTCGTCGCCTCGATGATGCTCGTCATCACCGCCGACAACGTGTTCTGGTTCCTGGTCGCCTTCGAGCTCATGTCCCTCACGAGCTACTTCCTTGTCGTCATTGAGGAAAACAAGAACTCCATCAAGGGCGGTTGGCTCTACTTCGTCATCGCGCACGTGGGCTTTGTCCTTATCATGGCGAGCTTCCTGCTCATGACCAACGGCGTGGGCGGTTCCTTCAGCTTCAGTGATTTCCGTACGCATGACTTTGGACCCGCCGTCTCCTCCGCGTGCTTCGTCCTCGCGTTCTTCGGATTCGGCGCAAAGGCCGGTATCATCCCGCTGCACTCCTGGCTGCCCCAGGCGCACCCCGAGGCGCCGTCCAACGTGTCCGCCCTCATGTCCGGCGGCATGATCAAGATCGGCATCCTGGGAATCCTCAAGGTCGGTCTCGACCTGCTCGCGGGTTCGGGCGTCCAGCTCTGGTGGGGCCTCATGGTCCTGGTCTTCGGATCCATCTCGTCGGTCCTGGGCGTCGTCTACGCCCTCCACGAGCACGACATTAAGCGCCTGCTGGCCTACCACTCCGTCGAGAACATCGGCATCATCTTGCTCGGTGTCGGCGCGTCCATGACGGCGCACGCCCTGGGCAACGACGTCATCGCGACGATCGCGCTCATGGCCGCCCTCTACCACACGCTCAACCACGCCATGTTCAAGGGCGAGCTGTTCTTGGGCGCGGGCTCCCTGCTCTATGCCACGGGTACGCGCAACATGGAGAAGATGGGCGGTTTGTTCCGCCGCATGCCGGTCACGGCCGTCTGCTTCCTCATCGGTGCCCTTGCCATCTCGGCCATCCCGCCGCTCAACGGCTTCGTTTCCGAGTGGTTCACCTACCAGTCCCTGTTCAACATCTCGACGCTCTCCGACCCGGTCGTCATGGTGTTCGCCGTCGCCTCCGCGGCCGCGCTCGCCATCACCGGTGCCCTGGCAGTCACGTGCTTCGTGAAGGCCTACGGCGTTTCGTTCGCGAGCAGCCCTCGTTCCCAGGAGGCCGCGAACGCCAAGGAGTCCCCGGCTCCGATGTTGTTCTCGCAGATGCTCCTCGCGGCCATCTGCGTGGTGCTGGGAATCGGCTCTCCCGTCATCGCCCCGGTTCTGGGCGACGTCGCCCAGAGCGTGCTTGCCGGCTCCGCCGTCACGGCCACCTCGGGCGTGTCTCTGGTGAACGAGATTTCCGGTGCCGCCACCTCCACCCCCGCGATCGCCATCGCGCTCGTGGTCCTCACCGGCCTCGCGTTCGTGTTGAGGTCCTGCCTCGGCACCAAGGCCCCCGCTAAGAAGACCGACCCTTGGGCGTGCGGCTACGAGCCCAACGAGCACATGCCCGTCGTCGCCACGAGCTTCGCATCCGACGTCGAGATCTTCATGGGCCCGCTCTACACCCTGCGCGAGGTATGCACCAAGATCTGCTGGTCCATCGCGCACGTGTTCCAGAAGCTCACCGGTGTCGCCCAGGGC
>URNJ01000200.1 GCA_900549215.1 uncultured Collinsella sp. | reverse complement strand
GCGCCGCCTCCGCGGCCTGCATTTGGGCCGAAGCGCCCCAAAGCGAGCTTTCGGCGGCACGGCGGGCGGCAACGGCCTCCTCGTCCGCGGCCATGGCTTCATCAACGTACGAATTGTCGGCAGAAGCGTTCGCGTCCGCCGAGGTAGCGTTGTAGGCGTTATTGGCTGCCGCGTTGGCAACGAGTGCCACGAAAGCCGCCGTGCTGCCCGCAGGGGCGGCCTGGGAACCAGACACAGCGCGTGCCGCGGCGGCGATGTCGTCGCGATTGAAGGAGCCGGTCTGCCCGCCGTTGGTGAGCTCGTCGATGGCGACTTGATAGACGTCGCGCGAGTGTGCAGGGTCGCAGCTCACCGGCGAATCGTCGTCGAGCATACTGTCGATCATGGACCAAGCCTCGTCCTCGTCCATAGCATCTGCGGCTCGAGCGATGGTAGGGACACCATCATCGGCATGACGGCGCTGGAACGCACCGGTCAGGCCGGAAAGGAATGCCGAGGTAGACTGCTCCGACTGAGCCTGAGAAGCAGAAACAGCAGCATAAGGAGTCGCATCCTGCTGCTGAGCTGGAATCGAGGCGGTCTTGAACTCGCTTTGATGCTGATTGAGATTGGCGGCACCGCCCATGGCATCGGGCTGGAACAGACGCTCTTCACGCTGCGCACGGTACTCGGAGATACCCAGCGAGGCGGCATAGATACCCACGCCCGCCACCGCGCCCACGGCGAAGGGAACCGCACCCGCCACGACCGTCTCGTTCACCGACGAAAACGGCAGCGTCGCGGCATACATAACCACGGGAGCGGCAAGGCCGATCCCGCACGAAAGTCCGGCAAGGACTGCTCGTTGTGTTGCATCAGAAGAAGCCATGAGCTCTCCCCATCTTCCAGCACCCAAATCGCATCATTCAGTTGGCTGCGCGAGAGAAGATGAAGCGGGGCTATGCCCCAAAGCAACGGTATATGGTTCGTTTCATCTGCGTTTTCCGTCGCGAAGCTTAAAAGCTATTATGCGAAACCGCCCTGTCGATTGCAAGCGACGATGTCGGATTGAAACGGGAAACCTGCTGCTTGCCAGTCTTGTGGTCAAAAATAAGCGCGGAGCGGCGATATGGAAAAGGGCCGAGGCTCAAAGCCCCGACCCTTTATTGCATTGATGACTATCGCCGCGTGTGGATGACAACCTAGAACGTCTGCTCGTAGTCGCTGTGTTTTTTGGCCGAACGCACCAGGAACTCCTGGTTGGTGTTGGTGCCCTTAAGACCCTTGATAAACGACGCGGCTGCGCGCTCGGTGTTGTTCATGCCGGCAAGAACGCGACGCAGGCCAAAGACAAACGGACGCATCTGCTCGTCGACCAACAGGTCCTCGTTACGCGTACCGGAGGCAACAGGGTCGATAGCCGGGAAGATACGGCGGTCGGCCAGGTCGCGGTCGAGCTTAAGCTCCATGTTGCCGGTGCCCTTGAACTCCTCAAAGATGACCTCGTCCATCTTGGAACCGGTATCGATGAGTGCGGAGGCCAGGATGGTGAGCGAGCCACCGTTCTCGATATTGCGGGCTGCGCCCAGGAAGCGCTTGGGCGGATACAGGGCCGCCGAATCTACGCCGCCAGAGAGGATGCGGCCCGACGCGGGCTGCGCCAGGTTGTAGGCGCGGGCGAGGCGCGTGATGGAGTCGAGCACCACCACGACATCGCCGCCCAGCTCCACGATGCGCTTGGCACGCTCGATGACGAGCTCGGCCACGCGAGTGTGGTTGTCCGCGGGCATATCGAAGGTGGAGGCCACGACCTCGCCCTTAATGGAGCGCTGCATGTCGGTGACCTCTTCGGGGCGCTCGTCGACGAGCAGGCAGATGAGGTGTACCTCGGGATTATTGATCGAGATGGACTGGCAGATCTTCTTGAGGATCGTGGTCTTGCCGGCCTTGGGCGGCGATACGATCAAACCACGCTGACCCTTGCCGATCGGCGACACGATGTCGATGGCGCGACCGGTAATGGAATCCTTGCCATGCTCCATGCGCAGCGGCTCGTTGGGATAGACCGGGGTGAGGTCGCCGAACTTGGGACGATTGCGAATCTGCTCAGGATCCATGCCGTTGACGGTCGTGATCTTGGCGAGGCCGGCGCGCTTGTCGCCGCCGCGCGAAGGACGCAGCGAGCCCTCGATGACATCGCCCGTGCGCAGACGCGCGGAACGGATGAGGTATGCGGGCACGAAGGCGTCGTCGTTGGACTTCATGTAGCCATGGGCGTGGATGATGCCGGAGCTGTCTGGGCGAATCTGCAGAATGCCCTTGATATCGCGGAAACCCTCGGCCTTTGCGGCGGTAGTGTAGATCTCCTCGACGAGCTCGGCCTTCTTCTTGCCGGTCGTCTCAATCTCGAACTCCTTGGCCTTCTCGCGCAGCTCGGCGACCTTCATGGCCGCGAGCTCCTCGCGCGAAAGCGTGGGCTCAGTCGGAGCGGCATTGCGCTCCTTATTGCGCTGCTTGCGGTCGCGCTGACGGTTGCGGCGATCGTTGTTGCGCTCGTCCTTGCGCTCGTTGCGGTCATTACGCTCGTCGTTGCGCTTGTGCTGACGGCGGTTGGGGCGAGCGCTCTCTTCGGTCTCGACGGGGGCGGTGCCATCGGTTGCGGAGGCGTCTTCGTTAGCCGAAGCATCATCGCTGGCCTCGGCATTGGAATCGCCCTGCGGCTCGGCCTCGGCATGCTGCTCGGCGGCCTTGGCCTTAGCGGACTGCTTGCGACCGCGCTTGGGCTTCTCGGACGCAGACTGTTCGACGTCTTGGGGCTCGGCGGCATCAGTCGATGCATCGGCGGTCGTCTCGGCGGAATCCTCGGACGCACCCTTCTTGGCAGCCTTGGCCTTGGACGTGCGCTTAGCAGCAGTACGATGGCTGCGACCAGGACGGACGTCGGCGGGCTCGACATCGGCAGAAACGGCCTCGGAAGTCGTAGCATCCTGGACGGGCGCGTCGGCCGAGCAGGT
>URNJ01000199.1 GCA_900549215.1 uncultured Collinsella sp. | reverse complement strand
CCCGCTGGCACCATTGGCCAAGGCCGATTCCACATATGACGAGCGGGACGCCAGCAACGCTGCGGGGCGAGCCACACGAGGTCTTCGCGCATACCGACGAGCTTCGTGCCATCGGCGTCGACTGCCCTCGCGTCACGCGTATCTTCAATAGCCTCGAGGCCGATGGTCTAGTAAGCGGTACCCCTTGCTTGGATGTCGATGAGGCCGAGCGCCTGATTTCGGGCATCGTCGACCCCGCACGCGCGGCTATCGAAGCCCAGGCGCCCGCCGGTTCCCCGCATGCACCGTCGTTGCGCCCTCATGCCAAGGACGCCGAACCCGTACTCACCTTCGACCATGTTGAGTTTGCCTATCCCAATGGCGGAGCCGCCGTACACGACCTTAGCCTGACGCTCTATCCTGGCGAGCTCGTGGGCATCGTCGGCCAAAACGGCGCCGGCAAGACCACACTCACCAAACTGCTCACAGGCCTGCTTAAGCCCGCCTCGGGCAGCGTGCGCGTCACGGGACTGGATACCGCAGCCGTTCCCACGAGCCGCATCGCTCGCGAGGTCGCGACCCTCTTCCAAAACCCCGACCGCCAGATCTGCAAGGACACCGTGCTCGACGAGGTCGCCTTTGGCCTGGAGCTTGCTGGCATCGACCGTGCCGAGGCGCTGCGTCGCGCCCAGCTCGTCATCGACCACTTTGGCTTGCCGGCCGACGAGGCGCCCTTCTCGCTCTCGCGCGGCCAGCGACAAATGGTGGCGCTTGCCTCCGTCGTAGTCGTAGAGCCCAAAATCGTGGTGCTCGACGAGCCCACGAGCGGCCTTGACTACCGCGAGTGCATGACCGTCATGGAAACCGTGCGCACCATGGCCGAGCGCGGCTGCGCCGTTATCATGGTCTGCCACGATATGGAAGTCGTCTCGGATTTTGCCGAGCGCATTGTGGTAATGGCCGACGGTCGCATCCTCGACCGCGGCCGCACGCACGAGCTATTCTCGAACATCGATCTCATGCGGCGTGCCTACGTGGAGCCTCCCCAGGTTATTGAACTCTCGCGCCGTCTGGTATCTTCCGTCTCGCCCGCTTTTGCGCAGGTGAGCGAGGTCACCGATGTCGTTCGCATTACCGAGGAGATGGTCCACCGTGGTTAACGTCATCGACTACATGCCGGGTGACACGCTGCTGCATCGCCTGAACCCCGTCGTCAAACTGGGCCTCGCCGCCGCCATCATCGTCGGCATCTTCTTGTCCGACACCTACGTGGCGCTGCTGGGCTTTTTGGCACTCACCCTTGCGCTGGGTGCCTATGCCGGCGTCGTCGACCGTCTGTTCTCGCTGCTCAAGTTGCTGATTCCGCTCGCGCTTATCATGCTGGTGCTCCAGCTGGCCTTTATGCGCGATGGCAACGTGGTGTGGGGTTTTATCACCGACACGGGCCTCATCACAGGATCGAAGGCCTGTCTGCGCCTGCTGGGTGTGGCGTTGCCACTCATCCTCATGCTCATGGTGACCAAGCTCAATGACCTTGCCAACGCCTGCGTCGAGGTGCTGCACGTGCCGTATCGCTATGCCTTCACCTTTACCACGGCGCTGCGCTTTGTGCCGGTGTTTGGTCAGGAGATGAACGCCATCATGGAGGCGCAGACCGCACGCGGCGTCGAGTACGACACCAAGGACCCCATCAAGAAGCTTGAGCTCATGCTGCCACTGTGTGTGCCACTGCTCATCTCGAGCGTGGGCAAGACCGATGCCACAGCCTTGGCGGCAGAACAGCGCGGCTTCTATCTGCGTACGCGCGCCAGCTCGTACAAGCGCTACCCCATCAAGGGCCTGGACATCGCCGTGCTCATCGTCAGCATCGCCCTCATCGCCATCGGCTTCCTGTTCTAGTTCACCACCGACAGCAACCGCCCAGCACAAAAGGCCTCGGCTCGCACCAAACGAGCCGAGGCCTTTACTGTTTCACCAGATAAAACCTACCAATATTAACCTGTCCCTTTTTGACAGGTCGGAAGCTAGAGGCGGTAGGGGGCGCCGCTGCGGATGATGGATTCGCGCACCAGGACATCCATGGCGTCGAGGGTGATCTCGGGCATCTCTCGGTACTTCTGCAGCACCGATAGCTCGGTGCAGGCCAGAATGACGCGGTCGCAGCCGCTACGGGCAAACTCCCACATCACGCGGTCGAACTTATCCATATCGGGCTCAAGTCCGGCCTTCACATCATCGTAGATAAGCGACATCACATCGTTCTGACGTTTCTCGCTGGGATAGACGACCTCAACACCCGCAGCCTTACATTCGCGGCCGTAGACGCCCGCGCCCACGGTGCCATCGGTGCCCATGATGCCAATCTTGTGCACCGGCTCGGCCGGCACACTCAGGTTGGGGTCGAACTCGCACTCCCCCATCACCGCACCCGCAAGGGCATAACGAACCGACTCGCGCGGCATGTGGATAATCGGCACCTTCGTAAACGACTGGATCTGATCGTAGAAGTAGTGTGACGTGTTGCAGGGAATAGCAATGTGCGCGCAGCCCAGCGACTCGAGTGCCTGGGCACACTCTTTCATGGTCGCCAGCAGCTTGGCATGCTCGCCGGTCTTAATGGCCAACGTGCGGTCGGGCATGGTCGACTTGGAGAGCACCACCATGTCGATATGTTCCTGATCGCAGGCAGCAGCCGTATGACGCACCACCTGGTCGTAGTAATACGACGTGGCCTCGGCGCCCATGCCACCGATAACTCCCAGCTTTTCCATCGCCGCCTCCTTGGTGACGCTTGCGCAATTGCGCGTATCATACCCGCGCCCGCCCGATGCAAACCGGACGGGCGCCGCGCTCATCTACTTGTAATACGTCTTGAACAGCTTAAAGTGGCGCAGCTTGGTGTGCCACATGCGCAGCCAGCGGTTAAAGACAAAGTCGCCCTTCATAAACGAAGGGTCGGCGCCCTTGCCTTCCTTGTCCAGGCGATGCACCTTAGCGCGCAGCTCGGGATCCTTGACGTACTTGT
>URNJ01000198.1 GCA_900549215.1 uncultured Collinsella sp. | reverse complement strand
ATTTCGCGCGAGCTCGACGACCGCGTGCGCAAGACCGCTATGGTCCGCAGCGTGTTTACCCGCGAGCATGAGGGCTACCTGCGCATCTGGCGCCATGGTATCGGCGAGGCAAAGGCCTATGCGCGCCAAAACGCTGCAAGCTACCTGCGTTTCCAGAGCTTTTGGCCCAAGATCATGGACGGGCTTTGGCGTGACGCACAACTGATCAGTATCCTGGAGGGGGCCGAATGATCGACCGCCGCGCCCAGCGCGATAGTTCAATATCAATCTTTCGCATCATTGCCGTTGCCTGCGCCATTTGCGTGCTGGTGTACTTTATTTTTGCCTTGGTGACCGGTATCGAGCCGATCGCCACGGTGATTGCCTGCGCGCTGCTGTGCATCTTTCTGTGCATCTTTATCTTTTTGACGCTCAATCCCGATTCGGTGCGCTCCCAGTACACCGAGGAGACGCTCTCGGTGGCCTCGGCCATGCTCGAGGACATTAAGGGCGGTCTGACGCAGGAGTCGGCGCGTTTGGTGTGCCGGCGCATTTTGCCCGAGACGCGCGCCATGACGGTGGCCATCACCGACGAGGGCAACGTGCTTGCCTGCGCGGGAGAGTTTGAGGAAAAACTACTGCCAGATTCTCCCATCCACACGCTTGCCACACGCTACGTTATCGAACATGGCATCGTGCAGTCGTTCAACCGTATGGTGGATGTCGTGGGCTCGGACGGCTCACACAACCAAGTCCCCGCCGGCATTATCGCCCCCATCAAGGTGGGCGATCGTACCGTCGGCACGCTCAAGTTCTACTACAAGACCCCGCGCGCTGTCGACCGTACCCAGTACGCGCTTGCCTCGGGCTTTGCCGAGATCTTGTCCACGCAGCTCGCCATCCACGAGCTCGAGGTGCAAAAGGAACTCACAGCGCGCGCCGAGGTGCGTGCGCTGCAGGCGCAGATTAACCCGCACTTCCTGTTCAACACGCTGAACACCATTGCATCGTTTACGCGCACCGACCCGCTGCGGGCCCGCGAACTGCTTCGTGAGTTCTCATCGTTCTATCGTGCCACACTCGACAACTCGGGATCGCTTATTCCGGTCTCGCGCGAGGTCGCACAGACCAAGCGCTACCTTACCTTTGAGAAGGCCCGCTTTGGCGAGGACCGCGTGCTGGCGACGTTCGATGTGTCCGAGGACGTGGAAGATACGCTGGTGCCGGCGTTCGTGATCCAGCCGATTGTCGAGAACGCCGTACGTCATGGTATGGGCGATGACGACGCCCTGAGGATCGACGTGACCGTTCACCAAGACGGCGAGGATGCAATCTTGATTGCCGTGGCCGATAATGGCGTGGGCATGGATGAGGGTACCGCCGCCAGACTGTTTGACGAGCGCTCTGCCCGTCCCGACGCCAGCTCTCCCCAGGGTGGCGGCGCCGGTGTGGCCATGCACAATATTTCGGAGCGCATCCATCGCTTTTATGGGCCGCACTCCTATACGCGTGTCGAATCGGCGCCGGGCAAGGGCACCAAAGTGCTCCTTCATCTTGATTTGTCAGAGAGCATCTTTGACATTCAAGAGTAAAATAAAAGGCTACGGGCTCAACGTCATGCGACGGATGCCCGGCGTAGTTAGTTGACGAAAGGTTTTATCCCTATGCTGCGTGCGATGATTGTGGATGATGAGGCGCCGGCTCGCTCGGAGCTTCGCTTCCTGCTCGAGCAAACGGGCAAGATCGGCACGATCACGGAGGCGTCGAGCGTCCGCTCCGCCATCGAGATGCTTATGGAAAGTCGCGTGGATGTCGTGTTTCTCGATATCTCGATGCCCGGTGCCTCGGGCCTGCAACTTGCCGAGGCGCTGCATAAGCTCAAAAATCCGCCGGCGATCGTGTTTGTGACTGCGTATAGTGACCATGCGGTCGAGGCATTCGACGTGGATGCCGTCGATTATCTGATGAAGCCGGTCGAGGAAGCTCGCTTGGATCGCGCGATCGAGAAGGTCATGCAACGCGCCAAGCCGGTTACGGACAGCAAGGTGACCATCGAGCGTATCCCGGTGGAAAAGGGCGGCCGCAAGGTGCTCATTCCCGTGGACGACATTCGCTTTATCATGGCCAAGGACGATTACTCCTGCATCTATACCGTCGATGATCGCTTTTTGTCGACGACCTCGCTGGCGCAGTTTGAGGCCAAGCTCTGCGACTTTGGCTTCTTCCGTGTTCACCGCCGCTATATCGTCAACTTGGCGTGCGTCACGGACGTCGAGACGGTGCCCTCGGGCGCCATCCAGCTGGGCATTACGGGCGTCGACGAACGCGTGCCGGTTTCGCGCCGCCGCGTCGTGCCGCTCAAGAAGGCCCTGAGTCTCTAGCACACTGGCCCCGCAGCCCTGTAGACCCATCGTCTGCGGAGCCGTGGGGCCTTTTTTGTATGTATCTGCCGAATCGTTTTTTGCGGAAGGGATCCCATGAACAGTGCAAGCGCCAAGCGTATCGACATAATCTCGGACACCCACGGCTATTTATCGCCTGCGCTCTTGGATGAGCTTGAGGGCGCAGACCTGATCATCCACGCCGGCGACCTCACGTCAGAGATGGACTACGAGCACCTATGCACCATCGCCCCCGTGCGGGCCGTACTGGGCAACAACGATTACTACCGCGACTACGGCCCCGATGTAGACCGTCTTGCACTCTTTACCTACGAAGGCCTCAAATTCGCCGTAGCCCACTACCGCGAAGACCTTCCGGTGGGATCCGTAGACGTAGCCATCAACGGCCACACCCACGTAACCAAAGAAGCCCAAGTGGGCCGTTGCTTAGTCCTCAACCCGGGCAGCGCCAGCTACCCCAGAGGCACCCGAGGTCCCACCATGGCCAGAATGCTAGTAAAAGACGGCAAGATCATAAGTACCAAGTTTATTGACCTAGACTAACCGCAACAAAAACGGGGGATGCACAATGCATCCCCCGTTTTTCTTTAAGCCAAAGGCCGAAATTCAACAAGATCCATCAGACCAACCCCGCCGAGGAGCACGCGGGC
>URNJ01000197.1 GCA_900549215.1 uncultured Collinsella sp. | reverse complement strand
TACTACCTGGCCGTGATGGGCCATAAGGTGACCATCTTTGAGCAGCGCCACCACTTGGGCGGCATGCTGCGCTACGGCATCCCCAGCTATCGTCTGCCGCGCGAGCGCCTGCAGGCCGAGATCGACTGGATCTTGAGCGTCGGCATCGACGTTGAGCTCGACCACTCCGTCAACGGCGAGGAGCTTGCTCGCCTGCGCGACGAGTTCGATGCCGTCTACCTGGCCATTGGCGCCCACAGCGACAAGAAGCTCGGTCTTCCGGGCGAAGAGGCTTCCGGCGTGGAGTCGGCCGTCAAGATGCTGCGTGCCATTGGCGACGACGAGCTGCCCGACCTGAGCGGTCAGCGCGTGTGCGTCATCGGCGGCGGCAACGTGGCCATGGACGTGGCGCGCTCTGCCGTGCGCTGCGGTGCCGAAAAGGTAAGCATCGTCTACCGCCGCCGCATCTGCGATATGACGGCTCAGGACGCCGAGATTGCCGGTGCCCAGGCCGAGGGCTGCGAGGTGCTGGAGCTGACGGCCCCGCTCGCCATCGAGACGGGCGAGGACGGTCGCGTGAGCGGCCTGCGCGTGCAACCGCAGATTATCGGCGAGCCCCGTCGCGGTCGTCCGGCCCCGCGTGCCGCCGCGACGCCCGAGCGCGTCATTCCCTGCGAGCGCGTGTTCGTGGCCATCGGCCAGGACATCGATTCCAAGCCGTTTGAGGAGATGGGCATCGCCTGCAAGTGGGGCTGCGTGGTCACCGATTCGGACGGCGCCGTGCCCAACTTCGATGGCCTCTTTAGCGGCGGCGACTGCCAGACCGGTCCCGCCACCGTCATCCGAGCCATCAATGCCGGCCGCGTAGCTTCGGCAAACATCGACCGCTATCTGGGCTTCGACCACAAGATCAAGCTCGACGTGGAGCTGCCGACCGTCCAGTTTAAGGGCAAGCACGAGTGCGGCCGCTGCGAGCTGGGCGAGCGCGAGGCTGGCGAGCGTATTCACGATTGGAATCTGGTCGAGCAGGGCCTTACCGAGGAGGAGGCGCGCCAGGAGGCAAGCCGCTGCCTGCGTTGCGACCACTTTGGCTTTGGCGCGTTCCGCGGAGGGAGGAACCTGGAATGGTAGAGCTCAACAAAACCACCGTCGGCGACAACAGCGAAAACGGAGCGCACAACATGGTCAGGCTCATTATCGATAACTGCGAAGTCGTGGTGCCCGAGCACACCACGATCCTGGATGCGGCCAAGTCCGTCGGCATCCAGATTCCCACCCTGTGCTACCTGCGCGATCTAAACGAGATCGGCGGCTGCCGCGTGTGCGTGGTCGAGGTTGAGGGCTGCGACCAGCTGGTTGCCGCCTGCAACAACTACGTGCTCGATGGCATGGTGGTCCACACCAACAGCCCCAAGGCCCGCGAGGCGCGCCGCACCAACGTGCAGCTGCTGCTTTCGCAGCACGATTCACGCTGCACGAGCTGTGTGCGCAGCGGTAACTGCAACCTGCAGACCATTGCCAACGACCTGGGCATTTTCTATCTGCCGTTTCAAAGGCATTTGGCGGGCGAGGGCTGGGATTTCGATTTCCCCATCATCCGCGAAAACGACAAGTGCATTAAATGCATGCGCTGCATCAAGGTGTGCGAGAGCGTACAGGGCCTAGGGATTTGGGACCTGACCAACCGCGCCACGCATACCGCCGTGGGCACCCGCGGGCGCGTGCCGATCGGCAAGACCGATTGCGTCGCGTGCGGCCAGTGCATCACGCATTGCCCGACGGGCGCGCTGCGCGAGCGCGACGACACCGAGACCGTGTTTGACGCGCTCGCTAATCCCGACAAGATCGTGCTGGTGCAGATCGCGCCTGCCGTTCGCAGCGCCTGGGGCGAGGAACTCGGCATTCCGCGCGAGGAGGCAACCGTCGAGCGTCTGGCTTGCGCGCTGCGCCGCGTGGGCTTTGAGTACGTGTTCGATACCGATTTCTCGGCCGACCTCACCATTATGGAGGAGGGCTCCGAGCTGCTCGAGCGCCTGGGCGCCGCCGCTAAGGGTGAGGGCGACAGCCGCGGCCGTCGGGCCCCCCGGCTAGGGGTGGGGGCGCCAGCCGCGGCTGGCCCATGTTTACGAGCTGCTGCCCGGGCTGGGTGCGCTTTGTGAAGGCACGTTACCCCGAGTTTGTCGACAGCCTGTCCACGTCCAAGTCGCCGCAGCAGATGTTCGGCGCTATTGCCAAGACCTACTACGCCAAGGCGCTGAGCGTGGAGCCAGAGCGCCTGTTCGTGGTGTCCGTGATGCCGTGCACGGCCAAGAAGGCCGAGTGCGCGCTGCCGAGCATGGTGGGCGAGGGCGGCGCGCCCGACGTAGATGTTGCGCTGACGGTGCGCGAGATGGTGCGCATGATCCGCGCGAGCCACGTGGGCGTGGACACGCTGGTCGAGGAGCCGCTCGACACGCCGCTGGGCTTTGGCACGGGCGCGGGTGTGATCTTTGGCGCCACGGGCGGTGTGATGGAGGCTGCTGTGCGCTCGGCTTACTACCTGGTGACGGGCAAGAACCCCGATGCGGATTTCTTTACCGACGTGCGTGGACTCGACGGCTGGAAGGAAGCCGTCGCCGATATCGATGGCACTAAGGTGCGTGTTGCCGTGGCGCACGGGCTGGGCAACGCTGCCCGCCTGCTCGACGCGATTCGCGACGGCCGTGTGAGCTATGACTTCGTTGAGGTTATGGCATGCCCGGGCGGCTGGGTCGGTGGCGGCGGTCAGCCCGTCCACGACGGCTGCGAGCTGGCGGCCGAGCGCGGCCAGGTGCCCTGGGGCCTCGATGCGAACGCCGAGATTCGCTTCTCGCATGAGAATCCCGATGTCCAGGCGTGCTATAGCGAGTTCTTGGGTGCGCCGCTCTCGCCGCTGGCCGAGGAATTGCTGCATACCGATCATCACGCATGGACGATGCCTAACGAGGGGACGTGCTAGCGATGCGCGCGTTTGATGTTGAGATGTCGCGCCGGGGGTTTGCCTCGGCGCTCGCCATGGGCACCCTGTCGCTTGCGCTCGCGGG
>URNJ01000196.1 GCA_900549215.1 uncultured Collinsella sp. | reverse complement strand
CTCGTTCCTTTCGCGAATTTTGCGGGCACGCTCCCCGCGTTGCTGGGCCTTGCGCTTGGCGCGGGCCTCGTCACGGGCGTTAAGCTCAGCGGTCGCGTCGACCTCACGGGCCGCGGGGCTCAAGAACATGTATCCGAAGAGGGCGAGCACGACGCCCAAGGTAATGCCGATATCGGCCACATTGAAGACGGGGAAGTCGATGAAGGTGGTGGCAATAAAATCGGTCACGAAGCCAAAGGCCAAACGATCGATAGCGTTGCCAATAGCACCGCCCGCAACCATCGCCATGCCCACAACCTCAAGATGGGCAAGCTGGGGTGCACGAACGAGGTACACGGCAATAGCGATAATGACCGCCAACGCCAGCACGGCAAACGCGATGCCATGCCCCTCGCCCATACTAAAGGCAGCACCGATATTGCGGACAAACATAAAGTCGATGACACCGGGGATGACAGTCACATGCAAAGCTTCGCCCACGGCACGAACCGCAAGCTTGGTCAGCTGGTCAACAAGCAGCACAACGAGCGCCACCCCACCAGCAACACCCAACCGCCAACGCAAAGGCGGCGTCATATCCCCAGCACGACCCAAATCAATCCCCTGCCCTCAAGAACATCGAATTACGTTTAACGTAAGTAACCATCTTATAGTGACAAACGCCAAACACGCAGCATATTCACCAACGCTGGCGAAATAACCAGCACAAAACAAAAGCGACATTCCGAAAAACGGAATGTCGCTTGATAGCTTTCGACTAAGAGCGAAAGCGAAAGAAAGCCTTTAGCTCCAGCAATGGAAACGCCGCATTACCGTCACCAACAGCGAAAACGTCCCTAAGCGAGCAAGGTGACGTGAAAGAGGAGGGAAGCGTACTTTGGTACGCGACCGACGATTGAACGTCAGATTGCCGCTTAGGGGCGTTTGCAGCGTCGGTAGGTTACGGTGTTCTACGAACGCCGTGACCTACAAAGCGTCGGCGCAGCGCTTGCAAATATGCGCGTGGCCGTTGTACTCGCCGACGGTGGTGCGGTAGTTCCAGCAACGGTCGCAGCACTCGCCCTCGGCTGCCTCGATGGCAACGGAGAGCTCCTCGCCCTGGGTCAGTTCTACATCGGAGACGATGTAGAACTCGGCCAGGTCGACGGCCTTATCACCGGTCAGCAGCGCGTACATCTCGGCGGGAACGACCGCCTTGACGCGGACCTGCTGGCTCTTAGTGAAGGTGCCGGCGGAACGGGAATCCTCAAGGGCCTTGGTCACGGCGCTACGGAGCTCGAGTGAAGCCTCGAGCACGCCCTCAAACTCGTTGGCCTCATCGACCGTGATGGGCGACTTGTACCAATCGAGCAGCGCGGCGTACTTCTGGTGGTCGACGCAGCCGGCGGGCGCATAGGCCATGGCCTCGTCGACGGTGTAGGACAGGATCGGCTGCAGATCGCGCATGAGCATCGAGAAGAGCTCGGCCAGCACGGTCTGGGCACTGCGGCGCTCAAGCGAACCGGGCTTATCGCAGTACAGACGATCCTTCAGGGCGTCGAGGTACACGTTGGAAAGCTCGGTAACCACGAAGTCGTAGAGCGCACGGTAGGCGCGCGGGAACTCGTAGCTGGCGTAGGCATCGTCGACCTCGGCCTGGACCTGGGTCAGGCGGGCAACCATGAGCTTGTCGAGCGGCAGCAGGTCGACAAAGGCGACGCCGTCGGTCTCGGGCTCAAACTGGCCCTCGAGCTCGGAAAGCAGGAAGCGCAGCGTGTTGCGGAAGCGACGGTAGGCATCGGACGTACGAGCAAGGATCTCGTGGTCGATGGAGACGTCGGAGCTGGTGTCGACAGAGGCAACCCACAGACGGATGATGTCGGCGCCCATCTCGTCGCAGACCTTATTGGGGTCGATGACGTTGCCGAGCGACTTGGACATCTTACGGCCCTGGCCGTCGAGGGTGAAGCCCTGCGAGACGACCGCCTTGTACGGAGCGTGGCCGTTGGCGCCCACCGAGGTGAGCAGCGAGCTCTGGAACCAACCGCGGTGCTGGTCGGAGCCCTCGAGGTACACATCCGCCGGGTACTCCAGCTCGGGGCGGTACTCGCAGACGGCCTTCCAAGACACGCCGGAGTCCCACCACACGTCGAGAATGTCCTTATCAGCCTTGAGGTGATGGCCGCCACACTTGGGGCAAACGCAAGACTCGCCCAGGTAGCTCTCGGGAGCGTCGGTAAACCAGGCGTCGGAGCCCTTCTCGTGGAAGAGCTTGATGACGGCGTCGAGCGTGGCGTCGTTCATGACCTTCTCGCCGCAGTCGGCGCAAGTGTAGCTGGGGATAGGCACGCCCCAGTTGCGCTGACGGCTGATGCACCAGTCGGGACGCTGCTCGACCATGGCGCCGATGCGGTTGGCGGCGTGAGCCGGATACCACTTGACGTTCTCGCGGACCTCTTTGCCAGCCTGCTCGCGCAGACCGGTCTTGTCCATCGAGACGAACCACTGGTCGGTAGCACGGAAGAGTACCGGGTGCTTGCAGCGCCAGCAGTGCGGATAGCTGTGCGTGATCTTCTTCTCGAGGACCAGGGTGCCGCGCTCGCGCAGGAACTCGATGATGTGCGGGTTGGCCTCGTCGGTATCCATGCCGCTGAAGGGGCCGCCGGTGCCAAACTCCTCGCCGGTGTAGAACTTGCCGTCGTCATCGACCGGCATGCAAATGTCGGTGATGCCCTCCTTGAGGCAGGCGAAGTAGTCGTCGACGCCGTGACCGGGCGAGTTGTGGACGATACCGGTACCGTCATCGACACCGACGTAATCGGCCAACAGCGCAACGCCCTCGACACCGTCAAAGATCGGCTGCTTATAGTGAATGTGATGGAAGGTCTCGGCGGGAACCACATAGGGCTTGCCGTCGACCACAACCGGGGTGTACTCCCAGCCAAACTCCTCGCAGCACTTGGGAGCTAGGTCCTCGAGCATGACCTCGGCACGGCCATCGTGCTCAACGGCGACATAGGCGGCGCCGGGCTTAAGGGAAACGGCCTGGTCAGAGGGGATGGGCC
>URNJ01000195.1 GCA_900549215.1 uncultured Collinsella sp. | reverse complement strand
CTGCGCCATGAAGAACTCTTTCGCGATGAACGACAACGTGAGGTAGGGATTTCTCGTCGATCGAATAGTGCTAAAACGCTTTGTCGCTTTCGCTCAATCTTGGGTACAAGAACGCCAATGCAGTTGTTTGTGATTGGAGACAACCATGGTTATGAAACTCGATCAGCTTGTTAACGGCGCCATTAACGTGGGCTTTGGCGCTGCCGCCGTTGCTGTCGAAGGCGGCAAGAAGGTCCTCGACGACCTTAATACCAAGGGCGAGCAGGTTCGCAAGGACGCCGGCACCCCCGATATCGCCCGTAGCGTGTCCGACATGTTCGAGCAGGCCGGCGGCACCATCTCCGACCTGACCGAGCGTCTGGGCATGCAGGGCGAGACCGCGGCCCAACGCGTGCTCGACGAGCTCATTCTGGCTCGCGTCCGCGTTATGACCGCGCCCGAGCGCACGGCCTTCCTGGCTCATGTGCGCGACATCGTCGATTCGGTCGAGGACAACGTGACCTCGGTGCCCGTCGAGTCTGTTGAGGCCGACGATGCGAAGGATACCGAAGAGGCCGAGTAGCAGCGCAGATGGCAGATTCCACCACCGATTACAACAATCTAGATCCTCTGGGTAACGAGGCGGCGGTTGTCGATGAGGTCGAGGCCGCCGTCTCGGGCGCTCGCAAGAAGCCACGCGCTGTCGATATGGTGCCCGAGGAGCCCGACGCGATGGCACCGGACGAGGAATACCAGCTCACGCCGGCGGGTCGTCGCGAACGCATTGGGCAGATTGTTCGCCTGGTCAAAAAGTACCGCGTGTGGGATAACCTCACGCCGGTTCGTTTGCGCCGCCTGCTCGAGGAACTCGGCCCCATGTTCGTCAAGATGGGGCAGATTCTGGCCAACCGGTCCGAGATTCTGCCGCAACGCTTTTGCGACGAGCTGCGTCGTCTGCGCTCCGACGTGGAGCCGGTGCCGTACGAGGTAGTGCTTCGCTGTCTGGAGGAAGAATACGGCCTGCGCCTGGGGGAGATGTTCGATGCGATCGATCCCAATCCGCTTGGTAGCGCATCGCTCGCGCAGGTGCACCGCGCTCGTCTGGTGACGGGCGAGGACGTGGCCGTCAAGGTGCAGCGCCCCGGTGCGCAGCAGGTTATGGCGCAGGACATCGATATCATCCGCTCGGTGGTGCGTATCGTTTCCAAGTTCGTCAACACCGATCAATTCGTTGACCTGCACGGCGTGGTCGAGGAGCTGTGGACCTCGTTTCGCGAGGAGACCAACTTTTTGGCCGAGGCCAAAAACCTCAACGACTTCTACGAGTTCCATAAGAGCGTTCATGGCGTGACGTGCCCTAAATCCTATCTGGACCTGTGCACCGAGCACGTGGTGGTTATGGATTACGTCGACGGCATTTCGATCGCCGATCCTGAACGCTTAGTGGCCGAGGGCTATGACTTGGAAAAGATCGGTGCCGCAATCGTCGAGGACTATTCGACGCAGGTGCTCGACGACGGCTTTTTCCATGCCGACCCGCATGCGGGAAACATCATCCTCAAAGACGGAATTGTCTACTTTATCGACTTGGGCATGGTCGGACGCATGTCGAGCCACGACCGTGGCATCGTCAAGGATATGATCTTTGCCGTGGCCGAGGGCGACGTGCCAAAGCTCAAGGATTCGCTCATGCGCTTTGCCGTGACGCGCGGCGATTCGGCCGAGCTTGACCATTCGGCCTTTTTGTCCGACTTGGACTTTATTGTTGCCGACTTTGCCGGGCTCGACCTTAAAGACCTGGATATCGGCGAGTTTTTGACCTCGCTGTTAAACCTCGCGCGCAAAAATGACGTTGAGCTGCCGAGCGTGGTGACGATGTTCGCCCGCGGCATGGTGACGCTCGAGGGCCTGTTGACCGAGTACATGCCCAACGTCAACATGATCCAGATCATCCAGACGCATATTAAAAACGAGAAAAGCACCTATGCGCGCATGCGCGAGATGAGCCGCGACTTTGCAGCGAGCAGTTATCGCGCGGCGAAGGGCTCGCTCGAGGCGGCCGAGTATCTGGGCTTGGCTTCGCGTATGCTTACGCGCGGCCAGCTTAAGGTAAACACGCAGATCATGAGCAGCGATAAGGCGCTGCGACAGCTAGGTGGGATTATCGACCGCATGTCGATGGCAATTGTGATCGCCGGTCTGTTTATCGGTTCGTCGGTGGTGTACTACGCGCGCATCGAGCCGGTTGTGTTTGGTATCCCGGTCATTGGCTTTATGGGCTACGTGAGCGCGCTGGTGCTGGCGCTTATGCTGGGCCGCAATATCTGGCTCAACAGTCACGGCGGCAAGCACTAGAGGCTGCGGCCGTCACCGCATTTTCCTATCGCAAACAATAGCTTTTACCTTGGGCTTCGCCTGCGTGCGAGGCCCTTTTGCGTGATACCATTTTGACGGTAATAATCGATGGCCTAGATGGTGGTGCGGAGACGCACGAATGCGCGGTTATCCTGCGCATTTGGGAGAATCGGGGTGCAAGTCCCCAGCTGTACCAGTAACCGTAATTCCTCTTGGCTCGGGATGCTCGCGTCGCAGATCGGACGACGTGCCCGAGTCGTTAAGGTTAAGTCGGATCGCCTCCCGTCTTGCATGCGGCTGCGGCTTTTGCCGCCGGTGTGCATAGGGCTCTGGAGGGAAGGGGGACCCCGATGGGGGAACTCGAGCGCAACATGCGCGATGACGTGGGGCAGTCTCAAGGCAACGCTCCAAGTACAGACAGTAGGAGACAAATGGATATGTTTGAGGACGAGCGCCAGCGCGTCTCGCATCGCCGTGGCGCGATTGCACGCGGTGTAGCCAAGCGCGGCCTGGTGGCATTCCTGGCCTTCGCGATGGCCTTTGGCACCACGCCGGCTCAGCTGTGGGCCGAGGGCGCCGAGGGCATTGCCGAGGCTGTGGCTCAGGCTGCGACGCCGGGCGAGGACGCAGCGCTTGCGGGCGGTACCGCTGAGCAGAGCGGCGCCGAGGTTTCGGATTCCGAGGGCGCGCCTGCAGCTAGTGCAGCCATAGCAGAGGCAGCAACTGGCGG
>URNJ01000194.1 GCA_900549215.1 uncultured Collinsella sp. | reverse complement strand
AGGTGCCGCCGCAGCCGATGAAGAAGATGTTGGAATAACCCTGCTCGCAGACCTTGTCCACGGCAGCCTCAATCTGAGGACGGAGAGCGAGGGCATCGCTCACAACCTTCTCGTAACGAGGCTCATCGAAATTGAACATCCCTTACTCCTAACTCACTTGGATGAACCCTTCATTCATCCCATGACGTTATAATACTTTATATAACTAACTATGCAAGACCTATTTCAGATTTTTTTGATTTTTCTTTAATAAAAAGCCCGCCGATCAAATGATCGACGGGCATAGACATAGAGTATCGGTTCAATAAATACCGAACACCAGCATGTTTTCGGCTAAAAAACGTCCTTGGCAAACACCTTAGCGTCATTGGGAACCTGACGGATTTCGACGGCCACGCCATCGCCCAGGAGCTCTTGGATATGCTCGGCATCTTTCTCGGTCGCAAAGATCGCAGGGGTCGGATGAAGCGTGGTCTCAGGGGTCTTTCGGGTTCCACCCAGATTGATCTCTTTGATGTCTTTGCAACCCTTAGCGAGACGATAGACATCTTCAATCGTCTCAGTGATGATAAACAGCGAATACTTGTCGGTAACGCCGCTGTTGAGCGCCTCGATAGCAGCGTCAACATCCTTGATGACGAGTTTAACGCCGCTGGGGCGGGCGAGCCTCAAGGCCGCCTTCCTCATGTCGTCTTTTGCCACAGCATCGCTGGCAAGCAGGATGCAATCTACATCCAAAGCGTAAGTCCAGGACATGGCAACTTGGCCGTGAATCAGTCGGTAATCAACTCTCGTAAGCTTAATCATCGTTATCATCTCCGCACGTGATAAAGGAATGACAGGCGTGGCCCTTAGCTAGGGCTCGAACCAGAACTAACTAGAACTCTTCTTCCTCGGCGCCGGCAAGCATGTCCGCCGCCTCGCAAAGCTGAATAAACGGACGCGACCCCTCGACCGCGGCTTTGGCCTTGTCCGCATCCAGGGAATCCAGCTGTGTAACCATTTCCACCAGCAGCGGCAAGTTCATTCCGGTAATCAACGTAAACGATCCGGTGGTCTGTCTCTGAATGAATTCGTTGTTTATAGAGCCGCCAAAGATGTCAGTCACGACAAACCAAGAGTCGGCAGGGTCCCTCGTCTCCATCCATGCATCAATCAACGCCGCGACGTCCCTTGAATCGTCATCGACATAGGCGCACAGGCACTCGATTCGGTCGTTGGTGCCCATCAGAATCTCCAGAGAGCTTTTCATGCCTTGGGCGAGATAACCATGACTCGCTAGCAATATCTTATTCATAGTTCTCCAATACCAATAGGACGTACTATATTGTCATAATAAAGTATATTAGCAATCTGCCCTACGTGGTGTGTCTATTTTCCAAATCCGCGAACGGTAACAATTGGTCGGTAAACCGACCAATCTATCTCTAATTTACAAGTAGAACTTCAGTCGCTCGGTGCAGTACACCTGACGAGAGATGAAAAGCGGCTCGCCGCTTGGAGCATAACGTCTATCGACAAACAGAAGCAGCGAAGAGTCCAGCTCCACGTTAAGGTATGCCGCCTCGAGCTCGCTCGCATAGCAGACCTCGAGCGTACGCGTGTTGGGACCCATCTTGATCCCCTGGCGATCAAGTACCGCCATCAGCGAATCATCGAGGGATTCGTGCTCCAAAAAAGAAAGCGCAGCGGAATAGCTATTGGTTTCCAGCATCGTGGGCTTGCCATCCACAAGGCGCAGACGACGACTACGCAATACCTTTTGGGTATCGTCTACGCCCAGGAACTTCGCGTCTCGCAGGCTTGGGAAGTCCCAGCCCATTTCGAGAACCCTGGTAGACGCCTTTTTTCCCGCAAGTTGGCACGAATGGGTAAAGCTCTCACGGTCGTCCGCGGCATACATCTGTGTGTCCGACGAAACGAACGTGCCCTTGCCGCGGGCTCTCTCAACAAGCCCAGCATCTTCCATTTCTTTAATTGCGGAGCGAACCGTTATTCGGCTCACGCCAAATTGCTCGATAAGCTCCGCCTCGGTCGGGAGCTTATCTCCCGGACGGTACGTGCCGTTGGCGATCGAATCAGAAAGCGCACGGACAATCTGTTTGTACAGGGGGATAACGCTATTTGCTTCAACCATATCAACCATACCTTTGCAAGGAATCAGCAGTTTATAGATAGTTGATTTATATTGTATTAGAACTTTTTAGGAGTCCATATATTTCCTAAATGATTCGGTAAACGGGGTGTTATTTCACTTTAGCGTGGTGCAGCGGCTACCCGCGGCATGCGCCGTCAACCCAGCACAGCCGTCCACCAATACCGTTGCCAGTTCGCCGCAGAGCTGCGGCCCCATATGGGTATACTCTCGAGGATTCGACTCGATTCGCCCCCGCTGGAGCGTCAAAGGAGACTGCATATGCCCACCCCCTCAACCGACCCGCGTGCCGCTGCCGCCGCGCTGCTGATGCCCGGTACCATCTGTCACGGTTTTGCCGTCGAGCGCTGCGAGACCGTGCCCGAGCTCGACTCGGACGCCTACGTGCTGCGCCACACCGCATCGGGTGCTCGCCTGCTGTACCTCGCGTGCGACGACGAAAACAAGGCCTTTGCCATTGGATTTAAGACGCCGCCGGCCGATTCCACCGGCGTGTTCCATATTCTTGAGCACTCGGTGCTGTGCGGATCGGCCAAGTTCCCCGTCAAGGAACCGTTCGTGGACCTGATCAAGAGCTCCATGCAGACGTTCCTCAACGCCATGACCTACCCCGACAAGACCATCTACCCCGTTGCCACCACCAACGAGCAGGATCTGTACAACTTGATGGACGTGTACCTGGACGCAGTGTTCAACCCGGCCATCTATACCAAGCCCACCATTTTTGAGCAGGAGGGCTGGCACTACGAGCTGGACCTGCCGGAGGGCGAGGACTGCGATGGCAACGGCAGCCCCGCGAGTCTGCGCGAGGGCACGCTGCGCTATAACGGCGTGGTGTTCAACGAGATGAACCAGCCCTTCCAGGCCTATGATCTGGGGGATCTGGTCCTCTGGGGTACTATGATCCAACTCCGGGATGGGGTG
>URNJ01000193.1 GCA_900549215.1 uncultured Collinsella sp. | reverse complement strand
CAGGATAGACCGGTTCAGATGGGGCTTTGATGCATGGGTGGTCTGTTGTTGTTCAAATGGGTATCATACTGTGGCTATCGCATCGATTCTGTGATGCTTGTTGTACGTTCCCGGCGGTCGGTTTGCCAGAAGCGCCCCGTCGGTTGTTTCAGACCCGTTTCGAAGAAAGGAAACCACACTCACCTATGGCAGCTAAAAAATCATCTCCCTTGAAGATCATCCCGCTCGGCGGTCTTGACGGCATCGGCAAGAACATGACGGTCTTCGAGTGCGGCGACGACATGGTGCTCGTCGACGCCGGCCTTATGTTCCCCGACGACTCCCAGCCTGGTATTGATCTGGTGCTTCCCGACTACACCTATGTTCTGGAGAACGAGGAGAAGCTCCGCGGTATCATTGTCACCCACGGCCACGAGGACCACACCGGTTCGCTTCCGTATCTGCTGCAGGACCTCAATAATAAGGTGCCCATCTTCTCGAGCAAGCTGACGCTTGGCTTTATCGAGGGCAAGCTTTCTGAGTTCCGCATCCGCGCACCCAAGTTCCGCGAGGTCAAGGGCGGCAGCCATGTCAACCTCGGCGGCATCTCGCTCGATTTCTTTTCGATGACGCACTCCATCCCCGGCGCTCTGGGCGTGTTCATCCGCACCAATCAGGGCACCGTTATGCACACCGGCGACTTTAAGCTCGACCAGACGCCCATCGACGGCGTCACGCCCGACTACGCCGCTATCAGCCGCTTTGCCAAGCAGGGCATCGACCTGCTGCTTTCCGACTCCACCAACGCCACGGTTCCGGGCTTTACCAAGTCCGAGGCCGAAGTCGGCCCCAACCTGCTGCACGCCATCAAGAACGCGCCGGGTCGCGTGTTCGTCGCGTCGTTCTCGAGCCACATCCATCGTCTGCAGCAGATCTGCGATGCCGCCCGCAAGTGCGGCCGTAAGGTCGTTGTGACCGGTCGCTCCATGCTCACTAACACCCGCGTGGCGCGCGAGCTTGGCTACCTCAACATCGACGACGCCGATATCATCGATGCCTTTGACATCGATAACCTGCCCGACGACAAGATCGTCGTCATGTGCACCGGTTCGCAGGGCGAGCCGCTGTCGGCCCTGTCCCGCATGGCCAACGGAGAGCACAAGACGCTCTCCATCCACGAGGGCGATACCGTTATCCTCTCGGCAACGCCGGTCCCCGGTAACGAGAAAGCCGTCCAGCAGGTCGTCAACAGCCTAGCCAAGCTCGGCTGCGACGTGTGGGATAAGAACCGCGCTCTCGTTCACGTCTCCGGTCACGGTAGCCAGGAGGAACTCAAGCTACTGATGGCCATGGCCAAGCCCACCTACTTTATGCCGGTTCACGGCGAGGCCGTGCATCTGCGTGCCCATGCCCAGCTGGCCCGCAAGATGGGCATCAAGGATGATCACATCTTTATCCTCGATAACGGCGACACGCTCGAGATGCGCGGCGGTATCGTCAAACGCGGTACGCCCGTCGAGTCCGGCGTCGTCTACGTCGACGGCCTGCGTATCGGCGATACCGACCCCATCGTCCTGCGCGATCGTCAGAAGCTCGCCAACGACGGTATGGTTACCGCTGTTGCCATCGTCTCGCTCAAGCACAAGAAGATCGAGGCCATCGAGTTCTCGGGCCGCGGCGTCTCGTTTGCCATCGACGACCAGTTCTCCGAGGATGCCTCCGCGTCCATTATGAAGACGATCGAGAAGGGCAAGTTTAGCTTTACGAGCAGCGGTTCCGATGCCATTCGCAAGGCCGTGCGCGATTCGCTCTCTAACTTTATCTGGAGCCGTACGCGCACCCGTCCGATGATCATCCCGGTCGTCATGGAGGTTTAGTTTGGCGCGCGGATCTGCACAAAACGCCAAAGGCAATAAGGCCAATAACCAACCGGCATCTGCTAAGGGTGCCGGTTCCCATCTGCGTGCCAATAAGGGCCACGAGGCGGACTTCGACGATTTTGAGCCCTTGGTGGAGCCCTCGGCCAATCGCGATATCGCCGGCGTGGTCATTGCCGTTTTGGCGATTGCGTCCTTTATTGCCGTGATTTCTCCGGCAACAGCGCCCGTGACGGCTGCTGTTGCCGGTTTTTACCACCTGGGCTTTGGCCTGGGCGCCTACGTGCTGCCGATCGTCATTTTGCTGTTTGCCGCCACGCTCTTTTTAGGCGAGGACTCGCCGCTCAACGTGCGCTCGGTCGCGGGCGGAGCCGTGGTCTTTATCACCGTTGTCTCCATTCTTTCGCTGATGGTGCCGGGTACGAGCGACTCGTGTGACCTTATGTTCACGCCGCAAAATCTGTCCGCCTCGGGTGGCTACATCGGTGCGTTTATTGCGAGTGCGCTGCAGAATGCCCTGGGTAAGCCTATCGCGATGGTGGTCCTGTTGGGTCTGGCCGTCGTTGGTTTTGTCATCATCGGCTTTTCGGTGGGTGGCGTGCTGCGCTCTGCTCGCGACCGCGCGGCCGATTTTGCCGAGCGCCGTCGTGCCGATGTTAACGCGAGCCCGTGGGGTGACGACGAAGCCCTGTCGGTGCCCGGCGTTGCCCGTCCGCACCTGAGCATTCTTCGTCAAAAGGGCTCCGATGCTGCCGTGACCACGGTCATGGGCAACGATGTGGACCCGGTTTTGGACGATGACGACGAGGACGAGGATCCGTTTGTCGACGTATCCGATGCCGTGGAGGCCGAGCGCGCTAAGACGACGCTGCTGCCGCGCCGTCATGTCAAGAAGGGCAAGGCCACGCCCAAGTTGAATACAAGCGAGCCCGACCCGTCTTGGTCCGATAGCGAGATTGAGCTTACCGAGGGCGATGACGAGGACGACGAGGCTCCGATTGAGACCGCAAAGACAACTTTGCTGCCGCGTCGCCATGCTAAGCGCGAACAGGTAACCGGCCAGCTTTCGATGGAAGACGACCCCGATAAGATCGACGAGTCCGAGCCGCCGTTTGCCGTGAATCCTGTCTCGGCAACACCTCAGATTCCCGACTTCTTGAAGCATCCCAAGGTTGCCGATACGGCTGGCGCGGGGGGGGCCCAGGGGCCCCCCCCCAAGGTTGCAGC
>URNJ01000192.1 GCA_900549215.1 uncultured Collinsella sp. | reverse complement strand
ACACCAAAGCTCACGATTTCGACACCGCGCAGGTCGCGCCAGTCGGCCGAGAGGACCTCGTTGAGCGCGCGGGCGAGCTCGGTGGTGTGGCCGGGAATGGCGCTGTAGCGGATGCCCATCTCCGAGATCTTGGCAAAGGCGGGCTGCAGGGCGGTGAGCAGCTCGGACTTAAGCTGGCTGTCGATCTTGTCGCGCGTGTAGCTATCGGTCACGTTGCCGCATACGTTGGTGTAGAACAGCAGCGGGTTGGTGATGCGGTACGAATACTCGCCGTTGCAGCGCACGGAGATGTCGACGTCCAGGCCAATGTTGTTATCGACCACGCGGAAGGGCACGGGCGAGGCGGTGCCGTACTTGTTGCCGATGATCTCCTTGGTGTTGATGAAGTA
Source organism: uncultured Collinsella sp. (assembly GCA_900549215.1). Classification (GTDB taxonomy): domain Bacteria; phylum Actinomycetota; class Coriobacteriia; order Coriobacteriales; family Coriobacteriaceae; genus Collinsella. The sequence goes on along the minus strand of URNJ01000192.1, from coordinate 2,696 downwards.
GACGCGCTGGTCCTTGCCTGCATCGCCGCCAAAGGTAAAACGGCTGCCGATATTGGCGAAGGTCTCCTTGATGGAATCGCCCAGGTTGCCGCTAAAGACGCTCGGCTCGCTGCCGGTGTCGAAGACGAACTCACCGGGCTCCAGCGCGACTTCGATGATCTTGCCGTTTTGCACCACGAGCATGCCTTGTCCGTCGTTGACGGCGATGACCGAGCCGTTGGAGATGACGTTGTCCTCGCCGCGCGTGTTGGAGCTGCGGCCACCGGTACGTTTGCTGCCCTTGCAGGCCAAGACGTCAGCAGGCATCGATTCGCAGTAGATAAATTCCTTCCACTGGTCGGCCATGACGCCGCCGGCAGCTCCCAATCCAGCTTTCAAGAGTCCCATGGTGATCTTCCTTTCTCGTCAAAGGCCGGGTGGTATTGGTTGGATTGCTTAGTCGTCCTTGTCGTCTTTCATGACAACGGTGGTCTCGGTGTGGCTGAAGGTGTCGTGTTTCTCGGTCAGGTCGAGCTCGCCACAATACTCATCGGCACAGGTTGCTTCGTTGGCCGTCTTGAGCTGGCCTACCAGTAGCACGTCTCCGATAATCACGATGATCAGCGGCGCGATGATATTGATGAGGATGCCCTCGATATCAAAGGTGAGGTAATCCGGATCGAAGGCGTATTCCCCCATAAAGAGAATCTGGGAGAGGATAAATCCGATCATAAAGAACAGCACCGAGGCGATGACGAGCTTGGGCTTGGAGCAGGGGAGCTCGCCGACCAAGCGGCCGGTCTGGCCGTTCATGGCAAACAGGTAGCTCTTGCCGTTCCACGAGGTGGAGAGCATCCAGACGGGGAACAGGGCGTAGTCGCTGTCTTCCCAGGTGTAGTCGAGCTGCTTGCTTTCGACCGTGGCATCGTCGTATTCGTCGACGACGGTCTCGCGCAGGGCCGAGATTGTGCTTTCTTCCATACGGCGCTCGGCGCGCGCCTTGCAGGTCTCGCAGTCCTCGTCGTAACGGTTGGCGATGTAGCCGGGCATATATGCGACCGAGAACGGACGCAGTGCGTCGTAGTCAAACGGCTCGATGGCGTCCATGTGGCCGTCGGGCATCTTGGATGATCCGTCGACGGGCACGCGCTTAAACGAGATATTGCCCTTGCGATAGGCATCGTAGTGGTCGGTGGTCGTGACGGTGCGGTCGGATTCCTCGGTCACGGTCTCGTTGGTCGCGTCAAAGTACACTTCGCCGTCAACGCGGGCGCCGTAGAGCCAAAACGGCACGTAGACACCTTGGACCTCGTCGATGTGGTTGCCGGTGACAAAGCTCTTGGGCAGCAAGATCTTGCCCTTGTAGTGTTCCTTGAGTGCGGCCGTGACGTCATCGCGCCCGAGCTTAAACGGAATCACCAGGTCGGGCGAGAAGTCGCCAGAGAGCTGGCCGGGCGCCACGGCGGAGTTGCCGCAGTACGGGCAGGTGGTGACGGCGACGGTGCCGTCGGACACGAGCTCGGCGCCGCACGACGAGCAGATGTAGCCGGCGTTTTGGGCGAGTTCCTGCACCGCGTCGTCGGCGACGGGCTTGGGCGTTGCGGCTGCTGCATCGGCTTTGGCATCTGCCTTGTCCTGGCGCTCGCGATAGAGGGCCTCGACTTCTTCGACTTCAAAACGAGAATCGCAGTAGTCGCAGACGAGCTTTTGCTCGGCACTGGCAAAGTGAAGGGGGCCGCCACACGCGGGGCATTGATAGTTGATGCTCTCAAAGGCCATGATCGGTCCTTTCGCTGCCGGAGGCTATGCGCCGATGGCGCCGCCGCAGTATTCGCAGCGCCCGCTGGCATCGGGAATGGTGGTGGCTCCGCAGAAGGGGCAGGTCACCGCGGTCTTGGGGGCTTTGGCGGCCACGACGCTGTCGCGCGTCTCCTGGCGCAGCTGCACCAGCGCATCGCGGACTTCGGTTGCCTGGCGCTTGGCCTCGCGATATTCGATGGAGCCGCGCTGATCGATGGTGGAGTCGTTCACGCGCAGGTTGATCTCGGTAAAGTACGGCGTGTTGACGTGGATGGTCAGATTAAAGTCGTAATCCAGGTCGTAGCGCGGCGGGTTGTAGCTCTCGCGCTCGCCGTCCTTGGTCTCGCGATAGATCTCGGTGCGTTGTTCGTCGATATCCATATCGCAGCCGAGTACCTGCGAGAACTCGATGATGTCGGGATTGGCGTCGCGCCAGCGGCTCTGCGAAGTGATGATCAGCAGGCCCGCGTCCTCATCGAGCATGATATTGGTGCGCCCGGCAGAAAGCGTGCGCGTGGGGTTGAACGAAGACAGGCGCTCGGCGTTGGCCTCGCGGTAGGCGAGTTGCTCACGGATGTCGTCCGCGGTGCTGGAGCGATAGCCGTGAAAGTAGGGGGAGAGCTTGCCGGCGCACTCTTTGCACAGGTAGCCTTCATTGATTTTTGTCTTACCTAGAAGTCCCAGCTCGGTACCGCAAATCGCGCACTCTTTCTTCTCGAACATCTTGTCAAAGAAGCCCATGGCTGCCTCCCATCAACTGGTAGCGTGTGTCACTTTTGATGATGGGGGAGTGCGCGATCCTTCGCGATACCCAGACGGCTCAAGGAGTCTCCACAACTGGGACATATGGCCCATTTTTGACTAGTCGTTGGGTGTTCCTATAGTTTTGTCAACCGTCGGGGCTACTCCCGGTAGGG
>URNJ01000191.1 GCA_900549215.1 uncultured Collinsella sp. | reverse complement strand
CCAGGCCCGATTTTGCCTCTTGACAATGTCCTGCTCATATTAAAAGGAACGTCCCCAGCTGCCGGATTAAGCGAGACTCTCCAGCACGCGACGGAGCTCCTGCTGGACGGCGTGGTCGCGATTACAACCCACCACGCGATCGGCCACCGCCTTGAGCGCGGGGCGCGCGTTTTCCATCGCGCAGCCCGTACCGACAAAGCGAATGATCTCGTAGTCGTTCATCGAGTCGCCAAACGCCATGACCTCGTCGCGTCCAATCCCGTAATGCTCCGCGAGCTGCGCGATGCCCGAGGCCTTCGACACACCGGGCTGCATGGCGTCGATCCACGCGTTGCCCGAAGGCGCAAAAGTAAAGAGCTGACCGAGTTCGCGCTGCAGCACGTACGCACTGTCCATAACGGCACCGTCGTCGCAAAAGATACTCGCTTTGATGATATTTACGCTGGGGTCGGGCAGCTCCCAAATGCGCTCGGCATTGGGAAGGTCCTTATCGACCTCGCGCACGAACTTGCACTCGTCATCGAGCAAAAAGGACTTGGTTCGGTCGAAGAGTGCAAGATGCAGATTGGGAAACGTCGCGACGGCCTGAGCGAGCTTTCGAATCGCCAGGTGCGAATATACCTCGCGGTCTACCATTTTGCCGTCGGCGAAGACCTGGGCACCGTTAGCTGCGACAAAGTCCATCTTGTCGCGAACGGGCGCAAAGAACTCGCACAGGCGATCGTAGCGACGACCTGACGATGCGGCGAAATGCACGCCATGCTCGTGTAGTGCCAGAATCAGTTCGTAGGTCTCGGGAGGCACCTGGCCGTTTTCGTCAAGCAGCGTGCCGTCCATATCGGATGCAATCAGTTTAAACATAGAAAAGCTCCCTTCGGGCTTGATGGAATCGGACGTATATCCGATTCCAACGTACCCAAAGGGAGCTCAGATAAGACTCCGCGGGCGCAAACGTTACAAGGACCTAGCAAATAGCTCACACATGCCAGAGGCCTCATGGTCGCGGCGTCAGGCGACACGTCAAAGAGTGTCCCCGACGACTAATCGTTGAAGAACATCCCCGATAACTAGTCAGCGTATGTGAAGGTGGTGACGTCGAACATGCCCTCGGGGCGAATGCGGAGCGTCGGGATGACCGGTAGGGGCAGGAAGATGATGCCCATGATGGGGTCGAGCGGCGGCTCAATACCCATGGCGCGCGCCTTGACCATAAAGTCATCGTGCTGCGCAGCAACGTCCTCGGCCGTGCCTTCGCTCATAAGGCCACCGAGCGCCAGCGGAATACGCGCCACGACCTTGCCGTTGCGCACCAGCACGTGGCCGCCCTGGCCCACGGCCTCGACGGCAGCCATCATATCAGCCGCGCTGTCGCCCACCACGCACACGTTGTGCGAGTCGTGGCCGATCGTCGAGGCGATGGCACCGCCCGTGATGGTAAAGCCGCGCACCCAGCCGCGACCGATATGCTTGCCGACCAGGCCCAGGCCAGCGGGGCCGTCGCCATCGGCGCCCTCGGCCTGCAGCGACACGCCGCGGCCGTGGCGCTCGATAAGCATAATGCGGCGCAGGCCCTCGGCACTCTCGGGGCGAGCCATACCCGTGATGGCCATACCCGGGATGACATCGATAACGGCCTCGCCCGGCTTAAAGGCATAATCGAATACGTCGAGCGAAAGCTTCGGCAGTTTAACGGAAGCGCGCAGCTCATCGGCAAGGGCCGCAACCTCGACCATCTCGGGTGCAATCTCGCCCACAAAGGTGCCGTCCTGCGCCACCAGAGCACCGGCGGCATAGACACGATGCGGAGCCTTGGCAAACGTCAGGTCATCGAGCAACAGCAGGTCGGCGCGTTTGCCCGGGGCGATTGCGCCGCGGAGCTCGTGCGGGTCGCGGCAGCCGTGGTCCAGGCCAAACGCCTCGGCCGTGGACAGGGACGCCATAGAGATGGCAACCACGGGGTCAATACCGGCCTCGATTGCCACGCGGCAGGCATTGTCGATCATGCCGGTCGAAAGCGCGTCGGAGGGAGCGCGGTCGTCGGTCGCAAAGCAGCAGCGGCGGGCGCGGGCGGGGTTTTCCAGCAGCATCGGGGACAAATTGGCCAGATCGTGGCTGCACGTGCCCTCACGCAGCATCACATACATGCCGCGGGACAGTTTATCGAGCGCCTCCTCGGGAATCGTCGACTCATGGTCAGCGATAATACCTGCTGCGGCATAGGCGTTGAGGTCCTTGCCGGCAACGAGCGGCGCGTGACCGTCAACCTGCTTGGACGGCGTCTGGTTGGCAGCATCGATGCGAGCGCAAGTCTCGGGGTCGGCCATAAAGACGCCCGGCAGGTTCATCATTTCGCCCAGACCAAAGACATCGCCTGGATGCTCGGCAAAAAACGCCTGCATATCAGCAGCGGTGATGACGGCACCGGCCTGCTCGTCGGGCAGCGCGGGCACGCACGAAGGCATCATGTATTTGATGGAGATGGGTGCGCGGCGGCCGTCCTCAATCATAAAGCGCAGGCCGTCCAGGCCCGCCACATTAGCAATCTCGTGGCTGTCGGCAATGGCGGTGGTAGTACCGCGCGTCGCGGCCATGCGAGCATACTCGGCGGGACGGATGTTCGAAGACTCGATATGCAAGTGTCCGTCAATAAAACCGGGGGCAAGATAGCGGCCCTGGCAATCGATGACCTCGGCAGCCTCATACGTACCGGCGGCATCGTCGCGACCATCGTAGAGCACGCCGACGATCACACCGTCCTTGACGGCAACGCTACCGGGCGCCACGCGCTGGCCATACACGTCGACGATCTGTGCATTGGTAAACAGCGTGTCGACGGGCACGCGGCCCTCAGCGGCCTCGATCACAGTCCTCATGACCTCAACGGACATACATACTCCTTTAACCGTAGAAAAAAGCTGCGGAGCGGACAAGCCTTCACCGCAGCATGCTCATAGCCATTGTATGCCCAAACGATGGGCCAACAATACGCCCCTCCGCTTAACGGCACACGCCACTTGGTGCAATGGGGACTGCCGCTGAGCACCAATGACTACTCGACGACTACTAACTGCCGTCCCGACAACAAAAACGCCGATGTTTTGGCAACGACAGCGAGCGGGTCGCATTTGAGGCAAGGTGACGTGAAACGA
>URNJ01000190.1 GCA_900549215.1 uncultured Collinsella sp. | reverse complement strand
CGCCCCTTTTCGTTCGCCAAGTGTATGATCGGACGGGCGCTGCGGACGACTACCTGCATGAGCAGGGCACCCAGAAACGCGAAAACATCTGAACCACAAGCAGGGTCGCAAGGACTATGTCGACCGTGCGGCGCAGCGCCCTTCTCGTCAGTCCCTTTATTCTCCGCGTCATGAGAACAGCCATCCCATGATGTCCTCGTCACGGGCAAAGAGGTAGCCGCCCGCTCCGTGCTGGCCCGCGTCCGCAGCAAAGCCCCGCTCGGTGAAGTAGCTCGTGGGCTTGACATCGAGCACGACCAGCTCGCTGATGCGCTCCTCGGAAAGCCTGCGAGCTCGATAGGCGGCGCGAATCTCCTCGTACGCCTCGCGCGCGGGTCCGGAGCCGAAATAGTCGTCGTTCTCGCCGATAGCCATATACACGGGAACCTCGGCTGTGGTGAGCGTCTCGATGTCGCCGTCCCAGCGCGAGATGGTGTGAAGCGCACGGCGGTAGAGCTCGGGGCGCGTTCCCAAGACGATGGAGATGGTCTCGCCGCCGCCCGAGCATCCGCTCAGGTACACGTGGTCCGCATCGATGCTGTAGGCGCCGAGCAGCCATTCGGTGAGCCCCACCACGTCTGACGCCGATTGCTCGTCCCAGGCGTCGAGCTGGGGCGAGGCCACGATCATGTCGGCGATGTAGTCGTTCGCCACGAAGGGGTAGTCCTCCTGAAGATTCGCCCCCACGCCCTGGAAGTAGAGCCCCTCCCAGCCGGGGCAGGCCACGTAGAGCGCATAGGGCACGGACCCGTCGTAGGAGTCCGGCACATGGAGCGAGAAGTGCAGCGTCCTGCCCGATGGCGTCTGCAGGGCGTCGTCAACGACGAAGCCGCGGTCTGTCTGCGACCCCTCCGTGAGGACGTAGCCACCAAGCTCACGGACATCCGCGCAGCCGACCAGGCCTCCCCCGAGCATTAGCCCGCCCGCAGCGAGCGCGGCGGCCTCGATAAAGGACCTGCGTGAAAGATGGCTCACGTGCATAGTTTCTCTTCCTGAATGAATCAAGCCGAAGCCGCAGGCTTTCGGCATGGTGAGAAGCGCATCAGCGGCCGCTGTTGGCCTCTTGCAGCTCGGCAAGGGTCACGTGCTCGTTGCGGAAACGCGCCGCGGGGTTCTTGTCTCCCGCCGCGCAGGTGATGGCGTGCGCGGGACAGGCGTGCATGCAGGCGAGGCAGCCAAAGCCCGCCTGCGCGTTACGGACAGCCTTGCCGCCCTCGAGTGCGATGCAGTCAGCCGGGCACACCTTTGCGCACGCCCCGCATCCCACGCACTTCTCGGAATCAACGGTCAGGAATCCGCCCAGCATCGCCGGCTCGAAGCGCAAGCCCCGGCTCATGAACTGCTCGTGCGCCGCGCGGTCCTCGTCGGTCACTGGCTCGATCCAGCGGCGCCGCGTGGATACGGCCGCGCAGATGCGCTCGAGATTCTCGCCGATCTTCTTCTCGGGGATGCGGGCGCGCTGCTCGTCCATGTCGAAGTTGGGCAGCCAGTTGTCCACCATGAGGAGCGTGGTCACGTAGGCAGGGTTGAGCCCCGCCGCCCGCGCGTCCTCCAGGCACAGCTCGACGGCGTTGGCGTGCCGGTTGCCGTAGGTGCAAACGAAGTAGAGGTAGGACGTGTCGAGCGTCGCGCGCTCGAGGAACGTCTTCACCATGTCGGGCATCATGTGCCCGTAGATGGGGTACACGATGCCAATCGTATCGTCCGCGTAGGCGAGTTCGCCCTCGCGGCGCAGCTCCTGCGGGATGCTCAGGACCCTCTCGTCCTCTGCGGCCAGCTCGCGCGCCACGTAGAGGCAGTTGCCCGTCCCGGTGAAGTATAGGATCATTCGAAACTCCCAGATTGTCAGCGGTCTGTCATCTCTAATTGCTTATGCCAGGCCGAGACCGGCGACCCAATCACGAACCCCGGACTCGTCCACACTGGACGAGAAGCGCTGGCCCTCCTGCCACTCCCCGCTGCCCGCGGCCTCGGCGAGTAGCTCGCCGCTTCGGCCAAGACCCGAGGAGGAAGAGGTACAGAACGGGACCACCGTCTTGCCGTCCCAGTCGTTGCCTGAGATGAAGTTGTCGATGGGCCAGGCCGCGATGCCCCACCAGATGGGGTATCCCACGAGCACGGTGTCGTAGTTCTCCCAGCCGTTCGGCGTGACCTGCGTAAGCTCGACGTCGCGCAGGCTCTCGTCCTCGTGCTCGCGGGTCACGCGGCTATTGTCGTCGGTCCAGTCGAGGTCATCGTCGGAGTAGGGCTCCGTAGGTGTCACCTCAAAGAGATCGGCGCCGAGCTCGTCGGCGATGGTCTGAGCTACGGCAGCGGTGTGGCCCTGTGCCGAGTAGTAGGCCACGAGGACGTTGCCGCCTGCAGCGGGCGCGGCGGAGGGCTGGTCCTCGGCGGCGGCTTGGTCGCCGTCATCCTGGCTGCAACCGGAGAGCATCGTTGCGCACAGCGCGGCTCCGAGCAGGAAGTTTCTTCTAGTCATGGTCGGGTTTGCGGTCATGGGGTATCTCCTTCGTTGGCTTGGTTGGTCCGTTATCGTCTGAGCGCTACTCCTGCGCGTCGAAATCGGGGCGTATGGCAAGGTAGCCCGCGAGTGCTTCCTCAGTGGCGGTGTAGTAGGTCATGGTCCCGTCGAGCTTGGCAATCTCGGCCATCTCGTCTTCGGTGAGGGAGAAGTCGAAGATGTTCGCGTTGTCAGCGATGTGGGCGGGGTTCTTGGAGCCGGGGATGATGGAGGTGCCCATCTGCACGTGCCAACGCAGGATCACCTGGGCCGGGGTCTTGCCGTACTTCTCGGCGAGAGCGACGAAGACGGGCTCCTCCAGAAGACCTTTGTCGCCGTGGCCGAGCGGGTACCACGCCTCGATCACCGTGCCGTACGGCGCGAGGTAGGCGCGCAGGTCGCGCTGGGCGTGGTAGGGGTGGCACTCAACGGTCACGAGCTGCGGCTTGATGTCGGCGACCTCGATGACCTCGGCGATCTTGTCTTGCGGGAAGTTGGAGAGGCCGAGGGCGCGCACCTTGCCTGCGCGGTACGCCTCTTCCATCGTGCGCCACGCGGCCAGGTAGTCGCCTACCGGCTGGTGCAGGATGAGCATGTCGACGTAGTCGAGCCCC